>CAZILN010000361.1:0-7608 GCA_964540005.1 uncultured Bacteroidaceae bacterium
CCCAGTTTTCCTATATACATACCCGGCCGTTTCCTGATGTGCTCCCGCCAGTCTAATGTCTTTATATGTTCCTCTGTATAATGCGCAGTCATTTCCTGGATCCTGCGAGCACTAATCCCGTAGCTTGCTGCGGGCTTAGCGAGCGCAATTAAAATTTATATTAATATGGATCGAAGCTCCTTGTCCCGGGTACTCGGGGCGAGGATTCTTCAAATTTGCACAAATATAAATAAAAGAACAGAGGCTCATGAATTTGTTTGTTAACAATAAATCAACAGGGAGGCACACATGGATACTGCACTATCATTGACTTTCAGTGAGTCTTGTCTGAAGTTGCAGGAAGGTATTACGGAATTTTGCATCCTGATTTCTTTAAGATTCAGCACCTGGACGGATCTCCTCAGGAATCATCAGCTCAAACAGAGCAATGACAATAAACAACTTATTTTCAATGATTAACAGGCTGCATTGGAGAGTCACTATAACTCCACAGCTCTGACCAGCATTTGGGTCTTCATTCCCCGTTTATAATTACCACTCTCATCAAATCGCCAGATCCACGATTCCTGGCGCCTTCCTTCAGGAAAGCCGGCATATATTAATTTCTTTCTTTCGGTCTCCTGATCCTGTCTGTTGATAATTCTCTCCTCGGTATCACTGATAAGACAGGCTCGGGTCGCTTTGAGAAAGTCAAGGTGGCTGCGTTGTATCCTTATTCTGAAATCAGCACACTCCTTTTCCTCCAGAGTAATGTATCCCTGAATATAATCGACCAGGAGAATATCCATCTGGTTCAGCAGGTTCAGGGAAATTATAAGCTCAGGATCGAAGGGAAGGACAGGAACCTGCACCGGGATATCTGTCAGGGGCTGCCTTGTACCGGTCTTCCTGTAATGTTTTACATAGTGGTATGTGCCCTGAATTGCCCCCCCGGTCAGGTCAATTTTCAGCAGGCGGCAATTTGGCAGTTGTTCAGTTTTTCTGCGGATCTGGACAGGATGGTGGATGTCTGCCAGGTATACCTCCCTGCAGGCAGCAGAAAGTTCTTCCAGGGGAAGATCAAGGAGCCATCCGCTTCCGCATACCAGGACAGATCCGGGTTTTATCCTGCCAACCGATTCAAGAATATAGTTGCGTGATCTGGTCAGGTGTTCCTTCCAGCCTTCCGCCTCTGACAGGTACCTCTCCATGATGCCTTTCTGATCAGAAATAATCTTCATCTCCCTCAATATCCTGGTGGGTATGTTGTGGTCTTCTTTCATATTCATTGTTGCTCCCCGGCCTGTGTGTATGAGTGTTCTGCAATCATTCCTGCCCAGACTTGATTGCCGTGGTCCCGGTCCTCAGTTGCAGATCCTTGTGTGCGGCTTCCATTATTTCGCGCACCATTGCCGTGATCTCTTTAACCTGCATCCCGCTGAATGCTGAATAGGGGATCTCTTCAAGTACCCTGAGCCTGATGTCTGACCTGCCGGGTATGATAAATCCTTTTTTCGGAAGTGCCCTGGCGGTACCATCCAGTACGATTGGCAATATTGGGACCCGGTTATCCAGGGCCATCCTGAAAGCCCCTTCTCTGAACGGTCCCAGGTATCCTCCAGGGTGGCGAGTCCCTTCAGGAAATATCATTACTGAACTCCCCTGCCTGAGGATCACTTTGATATCATCGAAAAGTTTCAGCTTGCTTATCCTGCTCCCCCTGGCGATCTCAGGGTACCTGTTCAATCGCATCAGCCAGCCTACAAAAGGAACGCGGAAATTCTCGCTCTTGGAAAGGAATTTAAAATGAGCGAACAGGCTGTACAACAAAGGAATGTCGAGCATAGACTGGTGATTGGATATCATAATGTAAGCGGTTCTTCTCCTTATATTTTTCCTGCCCTCTATCCGGGTCATCCAGAGTGGATTGACCCATATATATAGTGATCCCCAGAAACATGAAAACATTTGCAGCACATGCAGCCGCCTGTCGAGAAGTATGGTGGCCAGCCAGATCAGGAGTGCTATCAGAATCAACAGGGTACTGCTCAGTACAAAAAAGATCCAAAGCAGAACCGAGTATGTGGCCAATAATATGCGTTTTACATTCATGTTAAAATAATCCGTTCAATAATTCTTCAATATCATACTCACCCGGCACCATTCCAGGCGTACCTAATATTTCTCTCAGGACCTGTTGACTGTGCGACTGGCCGCTCAGACCCATCCTGAGCCTGTTCGTGAATTCCTTATCCGGTACTTCCCCGGAGATCTCAACATCTTTGAGGATGCCCTTTTCAACATCAAACCGGATCCTGAACGTCCGACCTAAAAGCCTGGTTTCCTTATTAAAACTGTATTTTGGCGAATACCCGTAATTCCATTCCCACCTGCTGTACTTTTCGTCCACCAGTTGTTCGATCTCCTCAAGGTCACCCGGTGTGTATTCATATTCTCCGCTTCCGGAGGGATGAGCTGCTTTAACAAAATCCATGAATTTATCCGTGAAGGAGTTGATGTCCATTGTACCCCCCAAATGATCACTAAGATTGGTGACCAGGCTCCTGATTGACTTGATCGCCCTGTCTTTGTATGATCCTGTTTTAATTCTCAGTGCTTCAGACAGGCGGTCAAGATCGGATGAGAACAGCAGGGTCCCGTGATGCAGCACACGGTCCTGGAACACATGCTCTGCATTGCCTGAAATTTTTTTTCCCTGCAGCAACAGGCTGTTCCTTCCGTCAAACTCGGCTTTCAGTCCCAGGGTGGCCAGAAAATCAATAACCGGACCGGTATGCTTGATAAAATCCACCATCTGTCCCTTTATCCCTTTGCGAATGAAACAGTAATTCAGGTTACCCGGATCATGATATACGGTACCGCCGCCTGAAATTCTTCTTATCACAGGAATCCCGTATTCATTCACATAGGGCAGGTTAAGTTCCGCCAGTGCATTCTGGTGTTTGCCTATAATTACAGACGGATTGTTCCGGTAGAGGATGAAAAATTCCTGCCTGGTTTTTCTGAGCAGGTATTCTTCTGCGGCCAGGTTAAAACGGGGATCAGCCGAAGATGATTTGATGCAAATCATCCTGTAGTTTTTTGTTGCACAAGTATTTTCTTCGCACTATATTTTGCAAGCCTGTACATCAGCCATCCCAGTAGCATTCCAAACATGAAACCGGCAATCATATCCCCCGGGTAATGTACACCCAGGTATACCCGGCTGTAACCAACGATTAAAACCCATATGGCCATGAACCAGCTGAAGTACCTGTTTCTGAACACCAGTGAGGTGAAGGTGGCTATTGCAGCTGTATTGGCCGCATGTGAAGAAATAAAGCCAAAGGAGCCCCCGCAGTGATCGTTGACCAGGTGGACCAGTCCGGACAGGGCAGGTTCATGGCAGGGCCTAAACCGTTCAAAAATGTCCTTGAATAAATGAACCGATCCCTGGTCGCTGAGGGTTACCAGGATGATGGCAGCCGGGATGAGGACCAGGCTTTCTTTTCTGAAGCGTATAATAAGCCAGATAAGTAAAGCCAGGTATAGTGGGATCCATGTCAGTTTGCCGCTGATCAGCGCCATGATGCTGTCAAATCCTTCAGAATGAATCCCGTTAATAAACAGGAAGATCCTGGTATCCAGGTCTGTTAAAAACTCTAGCATTTTATCCGTCAGATTATTATATCTGCTTCAGATTTATATTTACGCTAATTCAGGGCCTTCCAGATCAGGTTCTTAAGATCCTTTATCCCTTCCCCGCTTACCGATGAAATGTAACAGCGGGGAATATCCGGCAGATCCTTTGCAATTTCATCCTTCAGCTCCTCGTCAAGAAGGTCAGATTTTGAAATAGCCAATAGCCTCTTTTTATCAAGCATTTCAGGATTATATTTCCCCAGTTCGTCCACCAGTGTATTATATTCCGGGTGGATATCCCTGCTGTCGGCCGGAATGATAAAAAGGAGCACAGAGTTACGTTCTATATGTCTCAGGAAACGGGTTCCCAGTCCTTTTCCTTCGCTGGCCCCTTCAATCAATCCGGGAATATCAGCCATAACGAACGACCGGTCGTCATGGTACTCTACAATCCCCAGGTTGGGCACAAGGGTGGTAAAGGGATAATCGGCGATCTTAGGTTTGGCAGCCGACACAACTGAAAGCAGGGTGGACTTGCCCGCATTGGGAAATCCTACCAGTCCCACATCAGCCAGCAGTTTCAATTCCAGGATGTTCCATCCCTCTGTGCCCGGAATACCGGGCTGGGCATAGCGGGGTGTCCGGTTGGTGGGTGATTTGAAGTGATCGTTGCCCAGTCCGCCCATTCCCCCGGTCAGAAGGATCTTCTGTTCTCCATTTTCAGTAATCTCAAACAGGAATTCTTCCGATTCCCCGTTCCTTGCAACTGTTCCCAGGGGCACCTCAATGATAACATCCTTCCCGTTGGCCCCTGTTTTCAGGGCAGAACGCCCGTTTTCCCCATGGCCGGCAAAAATATGCTTCTGGTATTTGAGATGCAGGAGGGTCCATAACTGTGAATTTCCTTTAAGGATCACGTGTCCGCCCCTTCCCCCGTCACCTCCGTCAGGTCCGCCCTTGCGTGTGAATTTGTCACGGTGCAGGTGAGCCGATCCGGCCCCTCCGTTTCCGGAGCGGCAGAAGATCTTCACATAATCAATAAAGTTACTGTCTGTCATAGAAGAAATTCACAGATTCGCAAATTCCAGGTTCCAGATTCCAGATTCGCAGTCCGGTTAATTGTCGATCACTTCTGTTATCCTGCTAAAAATATCATCTATCGATCCCATCCCGTCAACTCCCCTGTATTTACCTGTTCCCTTGTAATAATCCATAACGGGAAATGTCTGGTTTTCATATACTTTAATGCGGTTTTCTATCACCTCAAGGGTGTCATCCGAGCGGCCCTGATCCTGTCCGCGCTTCAGGAGCCGGTCGATAAGTTCCTGCCTGACCACATCCATACTGACCATGAAACTTATTTCCAGGCCTCTTTTATCCAACAGTCCATCCAGGGCTTTTGCCTGCTCGACAGTCCGGGGAAATCCATCGAAAATAAAGCCATTGGGATCAGCTGTGCCATCTATCCGGTTCTCTATCATTCCTATAACTATTTCATCAGGGACCAGTTCCCCCTTCTGCATGATGTCCTGTGCCCTGAGGCCCAGTTCCGTCCGATTGGCAATTTCCGCACGCAACAGATCGCCGGTGGACAGGTGAACCAGTCCGTAGCACTCAATAATTTTTTCCGACTGGGTCCCTTTTCCTGAACCCGGAGGACCGAATAATACTATGTTTAGCATGATATATGATTAAATGAATTTGACAAGGGTGCAAAGATAGGAAATGTATGACAAATCATTGCTTACAAAGGGTGCTGACGAAGGGATAATTCCTCCCGTAACCATCATAATCGAGTCCGTACCCGACAATAAAATCATCGGGGATCTTCATACCGATATAATCCAGTTCAAAGTTTTGATGATATTTCGCAGTTTTAAGGAACATTGTAACGATCTTAATTGATTTCGGCCTGTGGGATTTCAGCATATCAATAATTGCTGAAAGGGTGGCACCCGTTTCAACAATATCTTCCAGGATAACAATTGTTTTACCCTCCAGGTTCTCATTAATCCCTATCAACTCCCTTACCCGTCCGCCCGACAGTGTCCCTCTATAGGAAGCTACTTTAACAAAACTAACAGCAGCCGGCAGGGTGATCCTTTTAAGAAGGTCGGCGGCAAACATAAATGATCCGTTCAGTATGCCGATGAAAAGCAGTTCCTCTCCCTGAAGATCGTTGTTCAGACTGTCAGCAATCCTGTCCACAGTCCGCATTATCTCCTCTTCACTTATTGATCGCTCAAACTGTTTATCTAAAAGATGTATGGTATCCATTTATTTCTATTGAATTTTGTTAGTTTAGTATTGTTGTATCAAATGTATGATATTTCAAAGGTATAATCATTAAGGATATAAAAACAGAGAATTAATCCAGGAATGAAACACAGCCTTATGCACAGAAATTAACTAATTTTATTACAAATAATACCCAGTAACAATGAATCCACTAGTTAGCATTATCATGGGATCAACATCTGACCTGCCGGTAATGGAGCAGGCTGCAAAGATCCTGGAAGAATTGGAGATCCCCTTTGAAATCAATGCCCTGTCGGCACACAGGACACCGGACCAGACTGCAGAATTTGCGCAGAATGCCTGGTCAAGAGGGATAAGGGTAATAATTGCCGGAGCGGGTGGCGCCGCCCACCTGCCGGGTGTCATGGCGGCAATGACCCCCTGTCCTGTTATCGGCGTACCCATTAAAGCATCCATCTCTATTGACGGCTGGGATTCTATACTTTCCATTTTACAGATGCCTCCCGGAATTCCTGTGGCGACGGTAGGACTGGATGCAGCGCAGAATGCCGGTATCCTGGCGGCGCAGATCCTGGCCACGGGTGATGAGGATATCCTGCAAAAAGTTGTCTCGTTTAAAGGCAAGCTGAAGGAAAAAGTTCTGAAAGCCAATGAAGAACTAAAGAAGGTGCAGTACCGGTTCAAAACAAATTGATCCTTCCTGATAGACATTACGGCCTGAATCCGGGATACAGGATGGTCACGATCAAATACATTTCTGCCGCCACATGTATCATCTGCTTAACAGCAGGATCCCTTTTTGCCGGGAATGATAATTATCCGGCCGGGACCCGCAATGCAGCTCTTGGGGGACTGGGTGTTATGCTGCCCGGGTTCTGGTCAGTATCACACAACCAGGCCGGATTGGGATATTACAATCATTTAAGTGCAGGTGTTCATCACGAGAACCGCTTCTTTGTACCCGAATTTAACCTGCACTCCATCGGCATGACCATCCCGGTCAGCAATGCCACCATCGGAGCCAGTTACAGTTATTTTGGATATCATGCCTACAATGAGACCAAACTTGGACTGGGCATAGGGAAGGCATTTCATGAAAAATTTGCTGCCGGGGTGCAGCTTGATTGCCTGCACATCCATTCTTTCGAGGAATCTTCAAACAGCACTGCCGTAGCGGCTGAGGCCGGTATAATGGCACAGCCTGCCAAGGGCCTGTATATCGGGTTCCACGTATTTAATCCTACGGGATCCCGGCATACCGGACTGGCAGGGGACCAGCTCATCCCGGTCATCATCAGGTTTGGATTGGGATATTATTTCAGTGAGAAATTATTTCTCGGGATAGAAACTGAAAAAGACCTGGAGCTCACCCAGCCAGCTTACAGGTCCGGATTGGAATACCGGTTGACTGAAAGTGTTTTTGCCCGGACCGGCATTCAGTTGTCCGGGGATTATATACAACATGCATTCGGGATGGGTTTGGAGCTGGCCAGGATACGTGCAGATATAGCCTTCATGCATCAGCAGGTGCTGGGATATACTCCTTTCCTGTCATTTACCTGGCAATTTAATTAACAGAGAATTAAGATCCCGTGAAAAAAGTTCTCCTGATAATCCTGATCCTGATAAGTTCCCTGAGAATAGGGGCACAGTTTGATTACCTCAGGAAGGTTGAACTTGTTGAAGACCTTCTCGGGGAAATAGTCACAGAAGAGGAGGACATTGACT
>CAZILN010000362.1:0-7652 GCA_964540005.1 uncultured Bacteroidaceae bacterium
TTCAGAAGAGTCTAGGTTCGAGCCCTAGTGGGTCAACAGGAATGACAGCCTGAATGCTTATTAATTAAGTGTTTGGGCTGTTTTCTTTCTTAATATTAACGCATTTAGTTTTTTTCATGAATGCTAATTATTTTCCGGCTGTAAAACTGTTTCCAAAGTAAAGTCAACCCAGTACAATCCAACTGTATTAGGTATATTCTGACGCAATTCGTCGCCTATTTGTTTTGCAGGATCTTCCAATTTCTCCCACCATTTTTTATCTGCTCTATATCCATACTGAAACCCAACTTGTCCATCTGAAAAAAAAGAACCCCATTCTTTAAACTCAGCCACCATTGCCTCTAATGACTCTAAATTCTGACTGTCGTCAATAAAAACAAGACCGTGACGATAATTTGGTGGCATTTTCTCTTGTAGCCAATGCTTTAAAAACAGACGGTATTCAGGATTATAACTTCTAACGAGTTCCAGCCATTCTTTGGCCTGTTGGTCAGAAACAGCTTTCCCTTCAGGCTTATCCACTGACTCAAACCACTCTACATCAACACCAAAACCTACAATACATGAATGATGAGAATACTTATTCAGGACAATTTTAATCATTTCATCAACAGGAGCATTGCCCGGTTCAACCTGCAACCAGATTTTAAATCCTTTTTTGTCCATTTCGTCAAATATCGATTCATTAAAATCTGTTTCAGCAGTTTTAATTAACTCATGGTCCGTTTGTGCTGGAAAATTCAGGTAAACACCATCGCCTCTCAAAGTGCCCAAAATCCAAACACTGGATGCTGTAGAGGTTTCAAATTTTTGTGCCATTTCCTGACCCACACGTATCCAGTAACTGGAGTCGTTAATATGAAGATGACGTGTTCCATATGCAGAATATCTAAACCCTGCTGTAAAAGGTATTTCAGTCTTGTAGGATAAAACCTTTGTGGTGTCCGGATTGCCGGCATGTGCAACTGATGATTGCTTATTTTGCCCACAAGCGGTAAGAAAAAAGACAATACATAAACTTGAATAAATTAATTTCATAACAATAATTTTTTGTTGTATTTGATAATCCGTTTTAAACATTTTCCAATGGTTTTCTGCCATGAAATGCATTATGACAGTCCCGGATACATCAAAGCTAAATCCGGTCCAGAATGTCACCAAATGCCATGGCTTAAGAAACCGTGCAAATCTTTCGGCCCATACTCCCAGTGAATAAAAGACCAGGGCGAGTGTAATCAGTATTGAGGAAAGTATGAGTAATTAATCATCATCTTCATCATGATCCTCATCCTCACCATCATCATCGTCGCCCTTGTTATCATCATCTTCAGGGATCCCTTTCAGCTTACTATCCAGGAAGCTGAGTACCTGGCTGTAGGCCTTGATCTGATTTTCCTTTTTAATGAATCCGTGACCTTCATCCGGGAATATTACATACTCAACATAGACTCCGTTATCTTTAACCGCCTTAACGATCTCATCGGATTCTATCTGCAGCACCCTCGGATCATTGGCCCCCTGAAGCACCATAATCGGGTTCACGACTTTATCGGTATGGAAAAGGGGTGATATATTGTACAGCCTGACTGAATCCTCAGTAAAGGGATCCCCCATTTCAGTATACAGGGCCTCACGAAATGATTCCCAGTAGGGGGGTATTGATTTCAGCGTCCTGAGCCAGTTGGTCACCCCAAACAGGTTGACACCCACATTAAACTCTTCGGGTGCAAAACACATGGCTGCCATGCACATATAACCTCCGTAGCTGCCTCCCAGAATGCCAATTTTTTCCGGATCAATATAATCCTGTTCCTGCAACCATTTCTTACCCCAGATACAATCCTTCAGGTCCTTGTCCCCATGATTCTTGTCATCCATTTTATAAAAGCTTTTCCCATACCCGCTGCTCCCCCTGTTATTGACAGCCAGGATGGCATAACCATGGTTTACCAGGTACTGTATTGTAGAAGAATATCCAGTTCTTGACTGGCCCCCCGGACCACCATGAACCCACACCAGGGCAGGTACTTTATGCTTTGGATCCGCATTCAGGGGTTTGTAGAAAATGGCCGGGATTTCCAGTCCGTCAAAAGATGCAAATCGTACAACCTCTGCAGTAACCAGGTCATCAGGATTGATCTCCGGATTCAGTGTTTCGGTCAGCTTCTTCAGTTCTCCGGTCTCAAAAGCATAAACATAAATATTACTGGGAGCTAAAGAAGTTCCGATGGTAAGCCGCATAAATTCTTCACTGTCAGATATATTGACCGCAACAATATCCCCGTCAGGGATGTCAGGAAATTGAACATCTTCCCAGTTGTTGTTATCTTTGATGACCAGGGTGTTTTTCCCGTCTTCATTTATAGCTATTACCCTGAATTTATCATTTTCAGACAGGTAACTGTACATTACATCCCAATCCGCCTCATAAATGATAACCCGTTTCCCGGTTTCTATCTCATACCTTATCAGGTAGGCAAACTCCTTCTGTGCATCAGTAATATAAAAGAAGTACCTGTTGTCAGAACTGAATCCCGAACTGCCGTATAAACCCGGGTATTCCGGTTCGGATATTTCAACCCTCTCCCCTGTAGTCCTGTTATGAAGAAAGAGCTGGCTCTCACTGGTAGTAACAGACTTGTAAAATGTAATGAGGTTCTCATCATCTGAAAGTGCATCAATATCGAGTCCTTCTTCATTCTTGTAGATCATTTCAGCATTCCAGTCCCCTATGCTCATTTTATAGAAGTCAAAATACTTTGGATCCCTCTTGTTTGAAACATAGTACATGAACTTCTTATCCTTGCTCCATCCGGCGAAGTTTGCCACTTCTTCTTCCCCGGGAGTCAGGTCTGTGCTGGTACCATCCTCATTCAAAAGGTAAATATGATTTATTTCATTCCCTCCCTTATCTGCCGAATACAGAATCTGTCCGGTACCGGGCACATAGTCTTCGGCAAAAAAGGATTCTTCAGTTGAATGGGTCACCTGGCGCATAGACTTACTGGCAATATCAATTTCGTACACATTGTATATGCCCGACTCGTTGTTGCTTACAAGCAATTTCGATTCATCCTCAGAGAAAGCTCCTCCCCCAATACTTGTGTTTTCATAGAATTGTTCGATGGTGTATTTCTGGACTTCCTTTTGTTTTGTACAGCTATACAGCAGAATGGAAAAGACACATGGAATAATTAACAATTTTTTCATGACTGACGGATATTAAGTTTATTTATATAAGGGAAATTTATGAAATATTTTGCAATTAATTCCGCTGGAAAGTACTATCCTGTTCAGTGCCCGGGATCTTTGCCCTTTATCAGGAAGATAATGATAACCGCCATTATTAATGTGACAACCGCCCCTGCCAGGAACGCCGCATTTAATCCCCCGAAGGTGAATGCCATCCCGATGACCAGCGGGCCCAGTGTCTGGCCCAACCGGAGCACCATTCCATTTACCGACATGAAAGCAGCCCTGTATTCAGTGGGTGCGCATCCCACAAGCAGGGTCTGAAGGGTCGGTATGTTCATTCCCATGGCCATACCGAAAAATATGGCAGGTAAAGGCATCATCCATACGGATGGCATAAAAGGTATGATAGATAATGACAGGCAGTAAAAAAATACTGCAAGCAAAAGTATCTGTTTCGCACGAATCCTTTTAGCGATCTTCCCCAGCTGTGAAGAGGTAATGGCGGTACTGATCGAGGAAACCGAAAGGATGAGGCCAATGAGATAAGGTTCTGCCTGGAAGTCAGTAGCTAGTTTTATAGGAAAATATGTTAGTACAGACCCGTAAAGAATGATGAATGTGAAAACATTGAGAAGGAAGAGGCCCAGCACTTCCTTTTTCCAGATGCTTTTAAAGGCCATTTTTAAATAGGTCCCCAGATCCTGACCGGAGGAAGGCTCGGGATTGTTCAGTGAAAAGATCACCCAGAGTCCCAGGGGGATGGCAAGCAGGGGCAAAAAGAAGGGAAAATTCCAGCCTATCATTGCCAGTCCCCCTCCTATGGCGGGATAGGAAGCTGTTCCTATACTCAACACGCTGGCATTGTAGCCCATTGCTGAGATCCTCTCCCTCCCCGAGAAAATATCTCCGATCAGTGTAATGTTCAATGATCCCAGGGAGGCAGCGCCGATTCCCTGGAAAAACCTGAATACCAGCAGCATCTGGAAATCATGGGTTAGTCCGCACGCCCCGCCTGCAAGTCCAAAGAGAAATATCGCAGGGATAAGTATCCTTTTTCTTCCAAGGCGGTCTGCCATGATCCCCAGTATGGGAGTCAGTATTATTCCGGGCAGGGTAAGTACGGTGATCAGTAAACCAACCTGTTGTGTATTGATATTAAAATGCTGGATGATTTTCGGGAATGCAGGGGTAATGCTCGACACAGCCATCACTGCCAGCAAAGTGATACTGAAAATAATGGGAAGGTTTTTATTGGACAGTACTTTATTGTTCAACCTGGAATTGTATGTATGATTAATAGTGCATTAAGCCTGTCCTTCAATCAATCCCTTATCGATGAGAAGAGATTTTGAAACAGGTACCCTGTATGGTGGGTTATCCGGTTCGTAGGTAAATTCTGTAGTAATGATCAGTGTGTAGTTGTAGGAAACGCTGTACCCCTCTTCAGTGAGTACAGGTTCATCTATATTATCAATAGTATAATCGACAAATCCCATATGTCCGCTGCCTCCGGATTGTTCTCCCAGCTTTTCCTCAGATTCTATCTTTTCAATGATCATTTTTTCAAGTTCTTCCCTAGTGATCATGGTTTATTAATTTTAACTAAAATCCCTGGATTTTCAGCTAAAATAGTAATTGACTGGCAAAAATGTCCCTAAAATCATACTTTTATTCTCCCATAACTTCAGTTAATGGATAGTCAGAATGAACCGTCTTATATCAGGACATACAGGGATGGTATCCTGAAAGACAGGGTACATCAGCTGAATGAAATGTTGCAACAGTGCATGTTATGCCCTCATAAGTGCGGGACTGACCGCTTATCTGGACAGACCGGTGTGTGCAAGACCGCAGAATATGCTCTTGTATCCAGCTTTATGCCGCATTTTGGCGAAGAATCCCCTCTTGTCGGGATTAATGGTTCAGGCACCATTTTTTTTACCCACTGCAACCTGTACTGCCTGTTCTGCCAGAAATATGACATCAGTCATGAAGGATCCGGACATCAGGTGACTGACCGCGGACTGGCCGATATGATGCTCAGTCTTCAGTCGCTTGGGTGCCATAACATCAATTTTGTAACCCCTTCCCATGTTGTCCCCCAGATAATGGCAGCACTTCTGCTGGCCGTTGAAGACGGATTGGATATTCCCCTTGTATTCAACTCAGGCGGTTATGACCTGGTGGATACCCTGCAGCTGCTTGACGGGATCATTGACATCTATATGCCGGATATGAAATTTACTGACAGGGACATGTCAAAGGCCAGTTGTAACACCGAAGACTACCCGGAAGTAATGAAAAAAGCAGTGGCTGAAATGCACAGGCAGGTTGGTGACCTGGTAATCGGCTCCGGAGGGACAGCAACACGCGGACTACTGGTGCGTCACCTGGTAATGCCTTCAGGACTTACCGATACCAGGGAGATCATGGAATTCCTGGCCGGTAAGATCTCACCTGATACCTATGTAAATATAATGCCCCAGTACCGGCCCTGCGGACGTTCACATGAAATCCCTGCTATAAACCGGCCCATTAGCGCTGCTGAATATAATTCTGCCAGGAAAATTGCTCTTGAATGCGGACTCCACCGGCTTGATTAACAGGCCTTCAAACTGACCGGGAGTAATAATCTTATTTTTATTAAATTTACCCGTGAGTTACTGCTGGCAGACATTGTTGTCTTGCAAATGAAAAATACATGGAGAGTAAGAAAATAACGGTTAAGCATTATCTCAATAAACGGGCGAAACCAAAGGTCTATAACAGGGAGTCATACTATCCCCTGTACATTCAATTGATTGTCTATGCCAGGAAAGCACAGTTGAAGAGCCGTATTAACGAACATCTGAAAATCTATCAGAGCCAGGTCGAACAGCTGTGCAATAAAGACAGCAACATGGCAAAACTGATGCTGGCAGGATATTTTACCATAAAACAACTGGATCATTTCTGCAGGAATGAAGTATTTCCGCTGAATAACCTGCTTAATGATGAAATTGAAGTTATTAAACGAATTATTTCCCTTCAGAAACCATTTGAGAGCAACAGTTTCACCCTTAATAATTTCTCAGGTGAATATAAACTGCATATAACAGAAATTACTGATATGCTGGATGACCATATTAAGCTGGAATACCGTAATAACCTCAACGAGATCTTTCATAAAACCGTTGATAGCAGCACTGAGAAGAAAGTCTTTAATATCTCCAATTATTTCATACACTACCTGAACTGGGAAAATGATTTCTACAATTTTTACGAGTTGACCTATGAGGTTATTCCCAGTGAATTAAAATACCTCGAGAAATACCTTGATAAAGAATTACTCACAGCCATAAAGGCTTACCTGGCCTATCACTCGAAGATCAATGTACTTAAAAGGTACCTGGAGAAGAAAGAGCACGGCAGGATTTCAACGGTTTCTTACCTTGACTGGATTACCGGGATCAAAGCCTTTATACTAAAGGAATTCATTAAGATCTTCGGCAGTAAAAAAGGAACGGAATATGTTGACAGCCTCGACTCCATCCTGGTAGCGACCATTAAAGGTTGATACTAAATCACCTTCAGTAGATATCAGTCCGGTATTTTTTCAGTTCCCTGTCCTTTAAACGGGGATCATTAATACAGGCTCCCAGTTTATCCCAGAATTCCCTGCCGTGGTTCTTGTGAAGGGTATGCACCAGTTCATGAACCAGCACATAATCGATCAGATCCCCGGGCAGTCTCATCAGGTGTAGATTCAGGTTTATATTATTTTTTGCTGAACAACTGCCCCATCTGGAGCGGTTGTTCCTTATAAAAACCCTGTTATACCGAAATCCATGATAGTCGGCCAGGTTCTGCAGCCTGGCCGGCAAATAATCTTTCGCCTCCTTCCTCCAGCATTCCTCGATAGATTTCCTGATGAATTGCTGAATATAGTCCTCATCCATTCGAAAGGAATCCGGAATATTAATCCTGATACTGTTATTGTCTATTCGTCCTGAAAGTTCTTTAGCAGCCGTCCTGCTGAGAATAAGCCGGTGGTCCCGGGTAGAGAATACCGTATCCTCCCGGAACACCGTCAGGGAATGCTCAAGTCTTGCAATCTTTCCCATTTGTTTCCTGACCCAGGCATCCTTTTCTTCCAGGAATTTCAAGGCTTCCTCAAAACCCAGGTAATGGGGGACCGTTACCCTGACGGCTTTAAAGGGTATTACAGATACCGACATTCGTCTTACCCCTGATTTACTTCTTAAATGTACTTCTCCGTAATCCTTATGGTATATAGTTTTCTGCTTAACAACCATATCTTAAAATAAAAACCGTCCAAATGAAGTTTATATACTTGATTAATAATTATCTTTACCCTTCAAATTTTTCCAGACATGTTAAGAGTTCATCTGCAAATAAAGAGATTTTTTCTGTTTATTGTCCTATTTTCCTCCACCCTCTTCGTTAATTCCTCTGCC
>CAZILN010000363.1:0-34087 GCA_964540005.1 uncultured Bacteroidaceae bacterium
TGCTTGGAGTTCTGGAAACTGAAACAGCCCAGGTCACCCAGTGTCCCGGCCATTTTGTTCTTATACTCTGCTAGCCAGGCCTGGCAAGCGTCCTCAATTACTTTCAGTCCGTGTTTACCCGCAATACTGTTAACACTATCCATATCGACCGGTAATCCATAAATATGAACCGGGAGGATGGCTGTAGTCCGGTCAGTAATCTTCTCCTCAATTTTCCCGGGATCGATCAGAAAGGTTTCGGGATCGGAATCAATAAAAACCGGTAATGCCTTGCTGATCAGAATGGCATTGTAGGTAGCAATAAAGGTATAGGGGGATACCAACACCTCATCACCCGCATCGACACCCAATACGTGTAATGCGATGAGCAGGGAGGTAGTTCCGCTGGCAGTTGCCAGGCAGCGTTTTGCACCTATAAATTCAGCGTATTTTTCTTCAAATTCCGCCACATAATCCCCTCTTCCTCTCCACCACTTGCCGCTACGCAGCATTTCAAGGATATCTTTTTCTGCCGTTGGATCCCAGACCGGCCATTCCGGGAAGGGTGAGGTGCGGACAGGAGCGCCACCCAGGATAGCCAGTTTGTCCTGATTGCTGCCCGATGATATAAATGCACTGGCCGGACCAGCAGCCATGATACCAAGAGTTCCGGCCGAAGCAGTGGCGAGCGCCTGCCGCCTTGTTATTTTTCGCTTTTCCATTGATCAGTATATTTTGGATTAATAAGTTAACTAAGATAAAAATCCATTAATGAAGATCACCCCTTCAGTTAAATCTCCTCCTTTGCCCAGAAATCCCTGATAGCGTTCCAGGGAACCACATTCGGTCTGGCGAATGGCCTGGCCACTGCCTCTATCGTCTCCCCCCTGATCTCGATCTCGTCAAGCTTTGCAGGCGTCATGCCTGATTTTATGGACCAGGCCAGGGTAGGGATCTCCATGGTGCTGAATCCCATCACCTTAGCAGCTACCATATCAGTTGCCAGCGGATTGGTCCCTGCTATGATCACATCCATTTTAACGAGTCTCCCCTCTGTGGGACCGTCTCCTTCCATTGCCATGGATCCATCCACAACAGTCAGTCCCAGCTTATTGGCCCTTACCATGTCAATAACTTCAAAGGCAACCCCGGGGGAATTATTATCAGCGCAATGATCATGCAGCCAGGATCGTGCGGAATAATAAACAGTACCCGGGTATAAGCCGATCAGGTTCTTCATTCCCAGGGTGACCGTCGCCAGCACATGGGTTTTCATCATCGGGACCGAACAGAGCATGTCAATATCATGCAGAGACCGGTGAAGGCTTATTTTATCAAACACAAGTCCGTCAGCAATCTCAACATCTATCAATTCTCCGGAATGCAGATTTACCAGGGGGATATGATTTGTTTTTGATAATTCCGTATATCCCAGCTGATCAAAAACATATTGCTGCAAGCCATCCAGTATCTCTTTGTTTTTTGTCCGGTATTGTATATTGTTCTTAAAGTTGAAACCGGATGCTCCAGCAGAGCCTTCACCAATCGACACCTCTTTGCCTGATTTCTTCATGAGTTCTGCAAGGGCTTTGATTACAGTAGGTTTTGTAGTGAAAACCGGGCTCTCAGCAACAAGATTAGGCTTGAGCATGATCCGGTCCTTGTCCCGTGCCACAGTTTCCATACCCCCCAGAAGGTCAATCGCCTTCTCCACTGCATAAGAAATGTTATCTCCTTCGATCTTAACTATACTGACAATTGCTTTATCGCTGCTAAGCGGATTCCCAAACACATCCAGCAGGGGTGCTCCTGCTGTCAGTCCCAGGGCAATCCCGGAAGTTTTTTTGATAAAATCGCGTCGGCTCAGATGTTTCATCCTTGAATAATTTGGTTATGATATCCTAAACATTATACAAGTTACGATTTTAACTAACGCATCATTGCCTGTTAATGCACCTTTTTGTACCCAAGAATCGGATCTTATTGTTTCAGGAGTTTGAATTGCCGCCTGTATCCTTTCCTGTCAGAGATTTTCAGTATATACAAGCCCACGGGAAGATCAGATGTCAATAATTCAGCCTGAGAGATAAAACTTTCCTCTCTGAGCCGTCGGCCCGACAGGTCATACAACTCCAGTTCAAGCTGATCAGATCCCAGGCTTACAATGCACAATTTCTCTCTCACCGGGTTGGGAAAGATCCGGGTATCCTCAGAACTGTTGAAAGTATTTAGGGATCCACCGACAGTAATAGTATCAGCTGCGAACCATATGGTATCTGTAAACCTTATGGTGTCGGTATAACTCACAGTATCTGTATGACTTATCGTATCTGCTAAATGTGCCTCATAAAAAAAAGTCAGGGTATCGTTAAGCATAATACTGTCAACTGTTGTGACAGTATCAGTAAATACCAGTATTTCAGTATAAACAATACTGTCCACATCCACTATGGTATCCATATCAACCAGGGAATCGATCAGCACAATGAAATCGGCCAGGATTATTGTATCGAATATAACGATGGTATCTGAAAATACGGAATTATCAAGAACCTGAGCCGTATCCAGGGTGGTGATACTGATGTTGTCAAACCATAAGGAGGCATCCTCAAGTCCACCCGATTCAGTTACAATTTCAAGACGGTCCACAGCTGACCAGTCATACTTACCTTCCTGATTGTACCAGGTTCCGTCCTCCCATGCCCCTGACTCCCAGAATTCAGACAGAGGAATATGTATGTGGTGCCACTTCCCATCCATGCTCATTTTGGTTTCATCAATTCTTGTATTCATTCTCCATGGATGATCCGCTTCATCTATGTTGGTATCCATAAATCGTATATCGAAACTGGTTCCCGGAACATGTCCCCTGGCCATCAGGTCCAGTGCATATCCACTGTCCACCAGTTGGGACATATCTTTATCCGGCATAAAATCGAAACCGATAATAGTATACTGGGGCGGATTGTCCCAGCGGATACATCTGGATCCGTTATTAGGATTGTCAGTGGAATAATAATCCCTGCCCGCATCTCCATAGCTATTTTCAAATATTCCGGATCCTATATAATCATCATAGATCATGAACCCTGTGCTGTCAGGCTTCAGAGTATATTCTGTTTGCTCAGGAACATCCAGTCCCATGGCTTCCAACAGGGGAACATTCAGATCGTACTGAAACAAACCGCTCCCACCTTCCTCAAATATCCCGAATCCCCCGTGGTAATCCCAGGCAGTCCAGGCCACTCCGTTATCACCAAGGTAGCTGGTTACCAGTTTATACCACCTGACCCTGTCATCATTTTCACTGTTATTAATGTAGACTCCGAACTCCCCGCAAAATATCGGCACCTTTCTCTGGTCCCTGAAGGAAATGGCTATATCCAGCCACTCCTTAACTATCGAATCATAACCCACATTCTTATAATCATTATAGGCACTTCCCACCCATGTTCCGATAAGTGATGATGGAAGTCCGGGCATGCTGTCCGGATGGTAAGGATAAGGAACACCTGCCAGCGGAACCATTGAAGGGTCTACCCAGCTGGCTCCCTGGTGTGTAAAAAGGAAGGGATCGTAGAAATGATAGGTATAAATCAGGTTGGTATCGGCATATACGGGCATGGCGGACAGGTTATTATAGGAGTTCCAGCCGGCTCCGCCCACTATGATGGTATGGGTACTGTCAACCGTCCGGATGGCATTTATAACACCCAGTTGAATCGTGTTCCATGTAGCATCTGCAATACCATGGGGTTCATTCAGTATCTCATAATAGATGTTGCTGTAAGCGTCCCTGTAATGAAGGGCCATCTGGGTCCATACCTTCTCAAGTATTCCACCTACAGCCGGATCCGTATCACTTGAGACATCAAAGGTATGATTATCCAAAAGGAGATGTATATCCAGCTCTTCTGCCCAGCCTACAGCTTCATCAAGAAATCCCAGGAACAACGGATCCAGGATATAATCAGGTTCTCCGCCGGTCATATAATGCAGGTTGATTGGCAACCTGATCACATCACAACCCAGGCTCTTGATATTCTCAAAGTCCTGTTTGGTGTATTTGGTAAACTGGATCTCACCGGCACTTCCTGCCTGGAACCAGTTTGTCAGGTTAACACCGCGGCTGAATGGGGTCTGTTGGGCATGAATGATCTGAAACCCTGATACCAGAATGACACAGGCTGCGGCCATGTAGAATTTCCGGCCGGATTTGGGAATACCATTTATCCTGTTCATTTTTGCTGGAGTATTATTCTGATTATTCATTCTGTAAAGCAAAATCATAATTCAGCATGCTGATACAGTTCATCAGGGTCCTGGCATTATGATAATTGCCCTTCCACGGACTGGCCTTTGGGGCCTGCTCTGCACGCGGACTGATATCGAGTCCCCGTGTATACCATCCACCATGTTCATGATCTATCATATAGGTTTTTATATATTCCCATTGCTTTTCGAAGGCCTGCTTGTATTTCACCTCTTCAGGGAAAAGATCACTCATCAACAGGAGGGAGTTCATGGCTTCTGCCTGTACCCACCATTCTTTTATGTTATTAATTATGGTAATGCTGTCTGACTCATCATAGTAATAGCCTTCGTAATAAACGCCACCATTCTCATGATCCCATCCTTTATCCAGGGTATGATCAACCATCTTTTTTGCTATTTCAAGGGTCTTTTCGTCATGTTCTATTCCCAGGACATGAGAAGCTTCCAGCATCAGGTAGCCTGCTTCTATATCGTGCCCGAAACTAACATGATCCTGAAAATGGTTGTTCTTTTGAACTGCTTCCGAAGAATCCTTGTATGAAACAGGTGTCCAGTCCCGTTCCATGTATAAAACCAGGTAGCCTTTTTCTGTGGTAAACTTATCCCGCATTAAATGAAGCATCTCTGTCAGCCGTTCCCGCAGCAGGCTGTCCGGCCACACTGTATAGAGTTCTGCGAATGCTTCCATTATATGCAGGGAGGTATTCTGTCCCTTCCTGTCGGTCCGTACCACCCTAGATGGCATGGCTCCCCGGCCTTCCATCGTCATTGTCCCTTCCCTCCACATCATATTATTGAAATACCCCTTATGAACCGGGTCGTAACAGGTACTATCCAGCCAGAGGAAAGTTTTCTTTGCAAGATCCAGTGCTTTCTCATTGCCTGATAGCCTATAGTACGAAGACAAAGCATAGATGGCAAAGGCATTTCCGTAAGGTACCATTCCCTGTCCTGCACCGGTCGCAGAAGGTTCACCCTGCCGGTTGCACTGCATGTAAAATCCACCATGTTCTTTATCCAGCATTTTGTCCTTTAAAAAGCTGAACCCGTGATCTGCAATTTCTGCCAGGTAATCATCTTCAAGGAACATGGATGCCACAGAAGCCGTCCAGACATGCCTGGTCTGGGTAACCAGCATCTTGTCTTGGGGCCCATCGGCCTTCCAGTCATAGGTGAAATCACTGAGGAACCCTCCGTATACACTATCAATTACGGCTGGATACCATACGTCAAGCAGGTTTTCTGTCAATGCCCCGTGCATTTCTTCTGCAATTATCTTTCTGTTCGGATCTATATTATCTGAACAGGAAGACAGGAGAAGGATCAGAATGGGGAAAATGAATTTTTTCACAATTTTAAGTTTATTAATGTTCGGATTATTCATTGATTATTTTAACTGTTCCTGTAACTTTTTGGACAGTTTTGATTTAATGAGCCTGTAAGCCCCTGACAGGAGTCGGTCCCATTCGCCTGTAGTAAGTGCTCCCGGCTCCTTAATATTTATCCATTGCATACGGGCAAAATACGGGGCCTGTATGATACCATTACGGTTAACAAGTTCATTAAAGTCTTCGTCACTTACCTTCAGTGAAACAGAAAATTCTTCATCCAGTGATATTAAACAATACAACTTGCCGCCTATTGAAAAACAAAGGTTTTCCCCCCACTTCATGTCTTCCGTCGTATGAGTAAGTTTCAGGCAGAATTCCCTCAGCAGTTCAACATCCATTTTTACTGTTGTTTTTTGGATTTTGTTTCCTTTTCTGCTATCTAACCAGCGATGAATTTACTAATTATATTCACATATATTCCAGTTAGTAACAAGGCTATTAAAAGTACATACATTCAAAAATGGCAACGGATAATTACAAAATCTGAAAAATAAAATAATATGAGAAAACTTTACATCCCGCCAACATTGATTGTTTATTGTGTTCTGTCAATGATTTTATTGTAATTTTTTTTACCACAATACAACTTGATAAGATTTCCATATAATTTAATTGGTTTATTGATAGCCCTTTTAGGGTTTATGTTGATGGGTAAAGCAAGAGACCTTTTTAAAAAACATCAAACCACACTTAAAATTGAAAAGTCAAACCAGTTGATAAGAGAAGGTGTATTCTCCAAGACTCGAAATCCGATGTATGTTGGAATGTTTATGTTGGTTTTTGGATTTTCGACCTTATCAACCAACATAATTGCATTTTCATTGCCATTTATCTTTTTACTATTGGTCAACCTGATTTTTATAATAAAAGAAGAACACATAATGCATGAAACATTTGGAAAAGAATATGTAGAATATAAAAGAAAGGTAAGAAGATTGATTTAAATCGGGCTTTAGCTTATTTCTTTGCCAAGTACCGGTCCCTGTCGGCAAAAACATCTATGGCCCATGTTTTCTTTTTAAAAACGGCAGAATGAATCACTCCGGCAGGTACAAAATAGGAGTCTCCCTTACGGTAGGTTTTTGAAACCCCTCCAATGATAAGGTCCATTTCACCCTCCACAACTATTCCCCACTGTGCCCCGTGTTTGTGCTCGGCCACTTCGCCGATGGCATCAATTTCAAGGAAAACCACCTGATGATCGCCGGCCTGCGACAACCATCCTCTTACTCCTTTAAAAGCAATATCGGCTTCAGGCAAGGCAGTAATAAAATCAGCATAGATCTGTTTCATTCTTGTTAAATTTTATAATTATTTGAAAATAATTTAGTTAATTATGTTCGATTTGAGGGATCATTTTCTATCAGTTCCCGGATTAATTTAACCGACTGTTTTTCAAGATCATAAGCACTATGCAGTGATTCAATCTGCTTATTCCTCATCTCCTGTGTCCACTCCCCGTCCTTTAGCTCACGGGGGAAAGGGACATTGCTCCGGTTAGCCTTTAAGCTTGTCACAATCTCATTATAATTCGCAATGATCCGGTCTGTCTGTCGCCCGTCCAGCATATCCGTAATCTCATTAAGGTAGTTAAAGGCAGCCTGCCTCGAATCAATCAGGCTTACATAGATCCATGCATTGGGCTGTATTAAACCTTCATATTTTTTCCGGGAGCTGAATTTTTTATGTTTGCCCAGTTCATTTATCCAGTATTTATAGGCTTCAAATCCGTTCAGGTAATATCCCACTTTCCTGCTTTCTGCCAGTTTGACTGCCAGTTTCAGGGAATTGATCAGCTTTTCTTTTTCATCGGGGACAAGCAGTTTTTCTTTAACAATGCATATCACCCAGGGAACATTCTCAGCCACTGAATACTTTTCACCTTCATCAAAATATGTGCGGCACAGGAGTTCTGGTTTGTCTTTCATATAACCGCATATCAGTCCCCAGTCAGGAACCTCTTTCAGGTCGATGGCGATCACAGGTATCCCATGGTCGACTACCGGACGGATCTTCTGAAGTAATACCTCTATCTGTTTTGGATCCCGTCTATTAAAATGATGGAATTCATATGAATTCCCCAGCGATTCAAATGCGGGTTTTGTCAGTTCAAAACCAACAGTTGCATCAGCCGAGCTGGGACACCATCTTTTATGAAATTGTGTCCTGAAAGCGGCACCGGAAATACCCATAAGATAATCATAGCTGATATCTTCACCCATCGCATTCAGCGTGAGTTGAAGGGATTTGATGAAGGTATTTTCCATATTCCTGCCCCATTCAAGCCGTGGAAGATCTTCAATAAAAACACTTTCTGATGTTTCCGTTACCTTCATACAATAAGTATCTAATCCTTCAGTTCTTCTATCAGCAGATCAAAAAATCTCTGGCGGGCATGTTTTTCATTCCAGGGTTCGTGTCCGCAGTTCTCCAGTCCTATGAATTTCAGGTCTTCGATGAGCCCGGTCAGTGGTTCGGTAACACCTGCTGCCGGGTGAGAATCATCATAACCATGAAAAATCACGACAGGACAGGCAATCTTTCCGGCCGCCTCAAGCAGTTTCCCGCTTCTGCGAAGTTCCAAGGCTTCAGCCCATACAGACTGGTATATATCGGGCTGGAACATAATATCTGTCTTATCCAGGGGTAAGGGATCAAAAGAATCCGCCCAGTGCATCAGTTCGGCATACCTCTTCATTATCAGTTCGTGTCCCAGTACAGTAGACAGCTTCATAAATTCCTCCAGCTTACTTAATTCTTCTCTAACAGCAGGTGTAAAACGCCTGTTCCTGGCTTCGGTAATCTGTGGCACATACTTTTCCTCAAAGGGTCCGCTTCCGATCATAATCAGTTTTCTCATCTTATCCGGAAACCCGTATGCATACAAACAGCTCAACCAGGCACCCCAGGAATGACCTATAAGGATCACCGGGACCTCAGCCTGTTTATCAATAAGCGTATCAAGCTCTTTTATCTGTCCTGTTATGCAGTCCTCTGTCTGGAAAGGTTCAACAATGCCAAAATGAGATGATAATGTTTCTGCCAGTGGGGCAACTGACCCGGGTCCGCCCGGACCCCCGTGAATAACCAGGATCCTGAAAGGAGCCTTACCGTATTTTCTGAAATCTCCCAAAAAAATCTATTAATTATTAAAGGTACATAATTCAATTTTTTTGTACCTTTTTCCCAACAAAACAAACATAAAATTATGAAACTTTTAGCGATGATACTTTTAAGCGGTCTTATTTCCAGCCTTTCCGGCAGTAATCTGAAATTTACCAAGGATGTATTCGAAACCTCGGAAGGGGACCTTGCCATTACTTTTGTCGGCCACGGAACCCTGATGTTTGAGTTTAAGGAAATGACAATTCACGTTGATCCTGTCATGGGAGAGGCTGACTATAAGGAAATGCCTGATGCCGACCTCGTGCTGGTAACTCACGAGCATGGGGACCACCTGGATCTTACTGCCCTGAAACATATCTGTACCGGTGATTGCCCGGTGGTCATGACCCAGTCCTGCCTGGATAACCTGGAAGAATTTAAGGGAGCTGTCGTTATGAAGAACGGTGATACAAAAACCCTGAAAGGGTTAAAAATAGAAGCCATCCCTGCCTATAACATAAAACACAAACGTGACAACGGGGGTGTCTTTCATCCAAAAGGTATTGGGAATGCCTATGTGGTAACTTTTGGCGACAAAAGAGTACTGATCGGCGGGGATACAGAAAATACCCCGGAGATAAAACAACTGAAGGACATTGACATTGCTTTCCTTCCTATGAACATTCCCTATACCATGACGCCCGAGATGGTGGCCGATGCAGCCCGGGCTATTCAGCCTGCTGTCCTGTATCCTTATCATTACGGACAAACTGATCCGGAAGAACTGGTAAAGCTTCTAAAAGACGAAAAAGGAATTGAAGTGCGGATCAGGGACCTGCAATAAATGATTTGCACCTGCTTTACCAGTACCTCATTGTCCAAAAGGTAAAGAGAAACGCAGCTATACCAATTATCGCAGTAGTCATCAATTTTGTGCCTGTCACCATTCGCACTGTTATGGATCCGTCTTTCCTCATGATAACATACCGAACTAAAAACGGCAGGATAAATATCAGTCCATATGCCAGGAAGGTAGTTGGTTCATAAAGTTCATCCGGAACTTCCCGGTACACGGCATATAATAAGTAATCCTGAACAACCCCGGTAAACAGGAAGCTGATACCCATAAATATAGTATCCCTGTTCCGTTCCTTCACGGGTACATGCCTGAAACAATAACAGGTTATGTATCCCCAGAGGAAGGTGCTCAGAAACATGGCTATAATCCCTGAGGTTTTACTTATTATCCATGGAAATACAACCAGTACATTACTTACCCAGTAAAGTGTTATACCAATAAGGATGTACCAGAACAGCCTTCTGATAAATGAAGAAGCCAGAGGGAATTCCTGATTTACAATCATTTAATACATCTTTTTAAATAGCTTATTTATAAATTATTTTAGTAAATCCGGTAAGATCTTAGCTTTAATAAAATTAATAAATAAATCACTGAAGTTTCTTTCTGTCTCTTTATCAATTCTGGCAGGATTCTTGCAAGAATTGAAAAGATCAGATCTTAATCACACATCTTAAGAATCATCAGTGTTTTGAGAAGGTTCCTGCTAACATCCCTGTTATTCACTATTCTTGCGATCGTGAATATTACTTCCGCGCAGGAAAACCTCCGTGGGGTGGAACTTACCTGGGGCAGCGAGGAAATTCTCCCGAGCAGTTATATCATGCCGGAAATTGCCGGTCATGATGAAAGCGGGTTCTATTTATTAAGCTATGACTACCGCTGGGCAGTTGAGCATTATGACACTGAACTCAGGCATACTGGGAAAGAATACCTTACCATGCATGATAAACTCAGGACCCGGGAAGTGGAAGCACTGATCCATTTTCATGATGTCCTCTATCTCTTTACTTCGGAGGAACGGTTTAACAATATTGTTCTCTACGTTGAAACCATAGATAAAAAGTCACTCCTGCAAAACAATGATATAAGGATTTTTAAACAGATCTATAATATGTCAGGCTGGATAGCTGATTTTGGATTCAGGCTGTCGGAAAAAGAGAGCAAGTTATTGATTTATAACAAGATCCTTGCATATTGGCAAAAATACCAGGTGCTGGAATGGAGGGTATACGGACCGGGACTCGAACAGATCTGGGAACAGCGCGATGAGATTGATTATACCCGCTTTCCCAGGGATGAATATGAAATGCTGGTGGACGAAAAGGGAAATGCTTTTTTCATTAATAAATACTGGGACCCCAGATGGTTTGAGATATTCAAGCCACAAAAGAATATCTACCAGATCCTGGCACGCACCAATAATGGCGAAAACACAAATAAGTATTATGCCGATTTCCAGGGAAAGTACATTCGTGGAATAGGAATAGAATCAGACAATAATAATACTCTGGCCTGCAGCGGATTTTACTCTCCTGCCCATGTACAGGATAAAATTGATGGTATTTTCTTTTTTAACATAGACCTGACCAGCGGGAAGATACAGGACAGGAAATTCCATGAGTTCGATAAATTCTTCATCACCGAAGCCATGGGCCGGAGAACCGCAAAAATGTACGATGAGCTGATCTTCTTCTCCCTTGATTACCTGGTTCGCAGGGCCAATGGTAATTATATTATGGCTGCCCAGCAGATCTATAACCAGAATTATGATACCTATAATAACATCATACTTGTATGCCTGAGTCCCGATGGCGACATCCTCTGGGACCGCACCATAAAAAAGAGCCAGAATCACAATTTCGATGAAAAGTTCAACTACGCATCCTTTTGTATGCTGGCACCCTATGACCTGAACAAGGTCGATATTGTCTATAATGAACACCTGAAAAATCTCAACCGCACAGAAGATAAAAAGTATAAAAATTTCGGATACAACGGTAAGGCCTACCTAAACCATATTGAAGTGGGAGAATTCGGTGAAACAGCCGAGTCGGCCATCTACCTTAAAACAAAGAAACGGATGCAGACCCCCCTGCCAGTACTGTATTACGATATGAAAAATACTGAAATGATCGTCCCTTCCCTGCGCTTCAGGAAATTACAGTTTCTAAAACTCAGTTTTCAGGAATAATACCTCGCATGCCGTTTACTGGCATACCTGATCCCTATTTCATTTCCCAGCCGAGCTGTCTGAGTTCCTGACGTTTTGCCTGCATTACATCCTGTAAGCGCTCCAGGGTGGAATTTTTTTCTTCCTCACTGAGGGCCTCCCATATTTTATTTCTCATCCCGCCACTGGCCAGGCCCTTATTTGAATAGTAGGGTGCATTATAGTAAACGTCTTCCTTTCCGGATTGCCTCAGATCGTCTCTTTCCCTTAAATATCCGGTCAGCTCCTCCTTCAGGGAGTCTGTAATTTCCCGATACGCTGACAGGCCCGATAGGTTTTTAAGCTGGAAGGGATCTTCTGAAAGATGGTATAACTCCAGTTCGGGCCGTTTTCCAAAGCTCAGGTCATAATACCATCTCATGTTTTCAGAATCCTGCAGTCCCAGCAGGAAATTTTTAGTCGGACTGCCATCCACGTCTCCGAAGGGGAAAAAATCATGGCTGAATTCAATATCAGGATGTCCGGCCGGCCACATCTCAGGCTGCTGGTTCCAGATCAGCAGGTAATCATCTTTCCTGATAGATCTCATCGGGTAGATACTGCCCCCGGGGTGTACCCAGGCATGGCGTTCACGGTATGTAAATACCCTGTTCCGCTGAGGATCTGCCTGGCCGCTGATATTCGAATTGAGAATGTTCATCAGGCTCTTCCCTGCCATTTCTTCCGGAACAGGCAATCCTGCTGCCTCCAGGAAAGTAGGGGCAATATCCACCAGGCTTATCATATCATCCAGTTCACGCCCCCCGGGTATCAGATTTCTCCAGTATACTACTAAGGGCATATGGGTTCCGTATTCATAAAGATTCGATTTGGCCCTGGGGAAAGGCATGCCGTTATCAGAAGTAACGACGATCAGGGTATTGTCAAGCTCTCCTGCTTCCTTCAGCAGAGCAATTATATTTCCCAGGTGTTTGTCGAACCATTCAACTTCCACCAGATAATCAAGGATGTCATTCCGGACTTCGGGTACATCAGGTAAAAAGGACGGAACCACAACATCTTCAGTGTTTTTACCAAGTTTTTGTCCAATCCCGCGCATATAGGCCCTGTGAGGTTCAAATGCTCCATAAAAAAAGCAAAAAGGCTGATCGGATGGTTTTTCCCTGAGGAACTGCTCAAAATTTGCAGCATAATCAGTCGCTGACATAGGGATCTCCTCCCCCAGTTCAGGATAAGGGGGAGTTATGATCTGCTGATAGGCCTTGCCGGCAGGATTTTTTTTCCTGCCACTGTCTTGCCAGTCCCCGGGCCCCCATCCCTTCCCGGTATAGCCGGTGACATATCCTGCCTCTTCAAGATACTCGGTGTAGGTCCTGAATTTCGCCGGGATCAGGCTCCACAAACAGGCCCCTTCCTCAAGTTCCCAGCCGTTTCTCCCGGTTAACAGGGCGCCACGGGAGGCCGAACAGCTGGGTGCTGAACAGTAGGCATTATTGAACCAGACCCCGTTTCTTGCCAGGTAGTCAATACCGGGTGTCTTAACTGCTTTACAGCCTGCGTAACTGGTATGTAACCAGCTCATATCATCGGCAATTGCCAGCAGGATGTTCGGTTTCCCTTCTGCACTTATAATTTCATTAACAGTGGGTTGCTGCCCTGCCTGCTTTCTGAGGGAACAGGAAAACAGGACCGGGGAAAAAAGCAATAAACAGAATATCACATATCTCATAGTTCCAGGTATTATGGCTGTTAGCAAGTTATAACATTTTTTTTTACATTTATTTGATCAAATCATTTGACTTTAATGAGGATTTAAGCATAACTTTATGATATTAAAAATTAAAACCATGAAAAAAGCATTATTCCCCACACATCTTCTGGCAGCATTCTTTACATTTTTTTTTGTATTCAGCCTGACACTTACCACCAATGGCCAAACAGCCAGGGAGGAAGCCAAGAAACTTGAGCGCCCGAAAGATTGCGGCATCTCAGATTACGATTCCTTTAAGAATGCCTCATTCGGTCTTCTGGGTGAAGTAAAGAAGACAGATCTTAACTATGAAAAGGTTAAGACTGATATTGACGGATACCTTACCGGCGGGAAGGAAGCCTCCGTAGATGGTGTCAAAGCTGATATAAACAGGATGAAGGCAATCCTCAAATCCATCCAGGATATGGATGACAGGGTTAAAAAACTTACAGCAGAAGGTAATGACCTGGCTCAAAATGCAAAGGATGTTAAGCCTGTTACCAAGGTCAAAGCGGCCACCTCCAATACTAAGACTTCATTAAAGGCTGTAGACGTATCCAAGGACCTGATGAAAGAAATGACGGGAACCATCACAGGGGACCTGGATAAACTGGTCAAAAAGGTCGGTGATCTTGGAGGTACTGTTGACGAGGAGTAGTAATTCTATTTTACCCGCTCAGCAGGAAATTCACCTTCATCGAATACTATCAGCCTGCCTACCATCCCGTTTGCTGATCTGCAGAAGGATATCCCTTTTTCCGGATCCAAAAATCCTGTCTTGGTAAAATAGTCAAGATCTGATTCAGGGATCAGCTCTATCCTTTCGCGGCTCAAACCCCCGGCATATAGCCGGTTGGATTCTGCAGCTATTGTAATAAGCCTCCCGTCAGCTGTTTTGTACTCACCGGCTAATTGCGGGTACAGATCAGTATCCACCTCGAAAGGATAGTATTCATACCTTTTATGTTCCAGGAACCAGCTAAACAATTCCGGGTTATCATAAGTTTCTGTCCAGCTGTCATGGCCCGCTTCCGGATAGACAGTAAACCTGACCTGCTTATTATGCCTTTGAAGCGCATTCACCATGTCTTCAGACATACTCAGGGGCACTACCGGGTCTTTTGCACCGTGAAATACCCAGGTGGGCATGTTCCTTAAATTCCAGATCTTCCTGGGATTGCCTCCCCCGCAAATGGGTGCGATGGCGGCAAAACGACCGGGATTGGCAATGGCCAGGTTCCAGGTCCCGAAACCACCCATGCTGAGCCCGGTCAGATAGATCCTGTCTGTATCCACCCTGTGCTTATCTATAACTTCATCCAGCAATTTGTTAAGTACGTCCGCCGTCCACCATTCACCGTTCGGACACTGTGGGGATACTATAATAAAGGCTAATTGCTGACCCTGGTCAACCAGTTTTGGCGGACCATGTACCTTTACTTTTTCAATATCCTCACCTCTTTCCCCTGCCCCGTGCAGGAACAGGATCAGAGGCCATTGTTTATCAGCTTGCGCTTCATACTGCCCGGGAAGATAAAGAAGGTAATTGGTACGGGTAATCATCTGTTCTGAAGTTTGCTGTGATGATACAATCGATGAGGTAATAAGTAATCCTGAGACAATCAGAGACAATCCTGGTTTCATAAGTTTTGTCCTTTAATTCTAAAATATGAGTCATTTCTTATAACATTCGGGCAAGCAATACGGGGCATCCCCTTCGCCTAAAATAATTATAAATATTGACTTTTTGTTCTGTGAGTTGTATATTATGACAAATCAATAAGCAAAATTATGCAGACCTACATCTTGCTAACCAAGCTTTCCCCCGATCTTTCAAAACAGATGAAAGACCGTCAGGAAATGGGAAGAGACTGGCTGGAACAGGTAAAGGATAAATGTCCGGAAGTAAAATTCCTTGCCCATTATGCCCTGCTCGGACAGTTTGATTTCCTGGATATCTATGAAGCACCTGATGAGGATACAGCGGCCATGGTATCACTGATCAGCCAGGCAAACGGTGCATCCCAGGCACAGAGCCTGCCGGCCATACCTTATAAAAGATACCTTAAACTGATTAAGGATTTGTAGGATGGGTGATCACATGCCTGCCTTCGGGCCGGGACATCATCCCCGGGATTTTATTCCTGTGAAACGAACATGAAAAAATTAATCATTTTTTTCACAAAAGGAAATGATTAAATTTTTCATGAGAGAGCGAAGCGGTTGCATTCGTTCTCAAATTTTTAATTATTTTATTTTCAAATAATTATAAAATTTTAAACGAATGAAAGGGCGGCCAGTCCCCTGTCAATTCGTGACAGGGTTTCTTCCCGTCCCAGTATGGATATTATATCTAACATACCCGGACCAGCATTGGTGCCCACCATTAATAAGCGAAGAGGATTCAGCACCTTTCCCAGGCCAATCCCGTTTGTTTCAGAATAGTCCTTTATCAGTGATTCGAGTGCCGTGGGACTGAAATCTTCCTGTGATTCCAGCATGCTGCGCATATCCCTGATCAAGGCAGATGTATCCTCCTTCCATACTTTTCCAACTATTTTTTCATCGTAGTCCACTGGTGCAACAAAAAACAGCCGGGATTCATTCCAGAGGTCATCAAGCAGGAAGGCTCTTTCTTTTATCAGGGCAATTATACGGGCAATGTACTGCAGGTCAATATCAGATTTTTCTTCCGGAAGTTTGTGCTGCAACCATTCTGCCAGTTCCTGATTACTTTTTCTGATGATATACTGATGGTTGTACCATTTAGCCTTTTCAGGATCAAATCGTGATCCTGCCCTGGTGATCCTTTCAAGTGAAAATGCCTCTATCAGTTCGTCCATGGTATAGAGTTCCTTATCCGTACCCGGATTCCATCCGAGAAATGCCAGTATATTGATAAATGCCTCCGGAAGATATCCCGATTCACGATATCCTGATGATACTTCATTCTTATCATTTACCCATTCCAGCGGAAAGACAGGAAATCCCAGGCGGTCCCCATCCCGTTTACTCAGTTTTCCCTTTCCGTCGGGTTTCAGGGTCAGGGGCATATGGGCAAATTCCGGCATGGAATCCTCCCAGCCGAATGCCCTGTAAAGCAGCACATGCAGTGGTGTCGATGGCAACCATTCCTCTCCCCTTATCACGTGTGATATTTCCATAAGATGGTCATCAACCACATTGGCAAGATGATAGGTAGGCATACCATCAGCCTTCATCAGCACCTTATCATCAAGGGTATCCGTATTCACATTTATCCTGTCACGTACAATATCGAAGAAACCGACCTCCTGGTTTTCGGGGATCCTGAAGCGGATTACGGAAGGAATTCCTTTTTGACGCAGTTCATTTATCTCTGCGGGCTCCAGAACCACAGAATTCTTTAACTGCTTCCTGATCCTTGCATCATAGGTAAAGGTCTTCCCTTCAGATTCTTGCTTTAAGCGCAGATCCTCCAGCTCCCCCGGACTATCGAATGCCTCATAGGCAAAACCTGTCTCGAGAAGTTTTTGTGCATACTGCTGGTATATCTCTCTGCGGTCACTCTGCCTGTAGGGTCCGAAAGCCCCTCCTTCCCTGATTCCTTCATCTATCTTTATTCCGCACCATTCAAGCGATTTCATAATATAATCCTCGGCACCCTTTACATAACGTGTGCGGTCGGTATCTTCTATCCTGAGAATAAAGCTGCCATTATGCTTCATGGCAAAAAGATAATTGAAAAGGGCGGTTCGCACACCCCCGATATGCAGGGGGCCGGTCGGACTGGGTGCAAATCTGACTCTGACCTGATGGCTTGTCATGATACTGAAATTTGCCGCTAAGATAGGAAAATGTAGAGGAACGAACCAAGTCCAGCTGAACAGCCTCCCTTGACCACCCCCGGGTCTCATATGTCCTGCATAAACCATTTTCTTTGTGTAACTTTAAGGCCGTATGATCCTGCTGTATAATATCGGTATCAGGATGTATTATCTGTACGTTCTGCTTGGATCCCTGTTCAATAAAAAGGCCAGGTTGTGGATCAGGGGCAGGCGCCATGTATTCAACAGTATCAGTAAGGAATTCCGGCAGGAAGATAAGGTGATCTGGTTTCATTGCTCCTCACTCGGGGAATTCGAACAGGGTCGGCCTGTGATTGAGGAATTGAAATTCCGTAAACCGGATCACAAGATCCTTCTTACTTTCTTTTCCCCATCAGGATACGAGATACGCAAAGATTACCAGGTCGCAGACCATGTCTGCTACCTTCCCCTGGACACTAAAAGGAATGCCCGGAAATTTATAAGCCTGGTACGGCCCGTATCTGTCTATTTTGTCAAATATGAATACTGGTACCACTTTATTACCCGCTTATCCTCTGAGGAGATCCCTGTTTATGTATTTTCAGCCATCTTCAGGGGCTCACAGGTCTTTTTCCGCAGTTATGGCCATCTGTTCAGGAATATGCTTCAAAAAATCAACCATATTTTTGTCCAGGACCAGGAATCACTGGAAAGACTTAAGGATATAGGAATTACTCATGTCAGTATCGCAGGGGATACCCGCTTTGACAGGGTGCAGTCCATTGCCCTGAACAGCAAAGAAATTCCTGAATTGCTAAGCTTTAAAAAGAATCATTCTGTTCTCATTGCCGGAAGCACCTGGCCCGATGATGAAGACCTGCTGATACGATTTATCAACTCATCGGACGAAGGCATAAAATTCATAATAGCTCCTCACGAGATACATGAATCCGGTCTTCTCAGGCTTGAAAAAACAATACAGAAGAAATGCCTGAGATTTACCGGCATGAACACCGGAAGCGTTGATGAAGCAAATGTTATTCTGGTGGATACTATCGGTTTTCTGTCCTCTCTCTACCGTTACGGTGATATTGCAATGACCGGGGGCGGTTTTGGCAAAGGAATTCATAACATCCTTGAAGCGGCCACTTTTGGCATGCCGGTTGTATTCGGACCGAATTATGAACATTTCAGGGAGGCAGTCGAGATGATAGCTGAAGGAGCTGCTTTTTCTGTAAAAGACTACCATTCTTTTAGTTACATATTGAATAAATTATTATCAGATAAAATAATTCTTTCTGAAACTGCGTTAAAAGCAAGGGAGTATGTTGCCGGGAACACCGGAGCAACTGACAGGATTGTTACCTTTAAGGGGACGGACTGAGATTAGCCCTGAGGATAGCTTTACATGTGGCAAATTTAAAAACAGTTACCCTGCATTCCGGAAACCAATCTCTCATGTCTCAGGATTATTTTTCAACAAATCCAATTTTTTTTTATTCTCCTGATTATCACTCATTATGTTATTATAATACTTTCCGATCTTGATATACGAATAATATTAACAGCTGATTATATGATACTTACAAGGACGAGTTAATAAAAAGAATTATTTGTTAATAAATTAAAACGGCTCTTAGTTGGTCAACGGATAATCAATGTCTAACTTGCAATTCCAACATTCTTCTTTGTCCTCATTGAATTGTTAAATCTATTTTAAACGTTTTTCAGGTAATGGATGAACTGGCCTCAAGTAAAAACAGTGATATTATTGTAAATAAAAAACAAATCACGGAAGAAAAAGAAAATCACGAAGTTACAAAAGATTCAAAACCTTACTCCTATAAGGAGGCCATCGAAGCCACCAAAGAATACTTCAAAGGTGATGAGCTGGCAGCTACGGTTTGGGTGAACAAGTATGCCCTGAAAGATTCTTTCGGCCTTTTATACGAACGTACTCCGGATGATATGCACTGGCGTATTGCGAAGGATATATCACGAATTGAAAAAAGATACCCCAATCCGCTGAGCGAGGAAGAAATATTTGAACTGATCAGGGAGTTTAAATATATCGTACCCCAGGGATCTCCGATGACCGGAATAGGTAATAATTTCCAGATTGCATCCCTGTCGAATTGTTTTGTGATCGGACACGACGGCCCATCCGATTCCTACGGTGGGATCATGAAGATCGACCAGGAACAGGTCCAACTGATGAAAAGAAGAGGAGGCGTAGGTCATGACCTGTCGCATATCAGACCCAAGGGAAGCCCCGTACTTAATTCTGCCCTCACCTCCACAGGCATTGTGCCTTTTATGGAAAGGTATTCCAATTCCACACGGGAGGTTGCCCAGGATGGCCGGCGAGGCGCCTTAATGCTGAGTATATCAATCCAGCATCCCGATGCGGAGAATTTTATAGATGCCAAGATGTCGAAAGGGAAAGTAACGGGTGCCAATGTTTCAGTAAGGATCACCGATGAGTTCATGGAGGCAGTCAGGGAGGATAAGCCCTTTACTCAGCAGTATCCTGCCGGTTCTGATAAACCTGTCTATAAAAAAGAAATTAATGCCAGGCAACTCTGGGAAAAAATCATTCACAATGCATGGAAATCTGCTGAACCTGGTGTCCTGTTCTGGGATACCATAAGCAGGGAATCAGTAGCTGATTGTTACGCCGATCTTGGTTTCAGGACAGTTTCCACCAATCCTTGCGGGGAGATACCCCTCTGTCCTTATGACAGCTGCCGCCTGCTGGCAATCAACCTTTATTCATATGTGGATAATCCCTTTACAGATAAAGCAAAATTCAATTTTGAGCTGTTTAAGCAGCACGTCGGTTATGCCCAGCGGATAATGGATGACATCATTGACCTTGAACTGGAAAAAATAGAAGCCATCCTGGCAAAGATCAAAGCAGACCCTGAAGATGAAGAACTCAAAAGAGTTGAACTCAATCTTTGGGAAAATATAAAGAAAAAGGCACTTGAGGGCAGACGGACAGGAGTAGGGATCACTGCTGAAGGAGATATGCTGGCCGCCCTGAACCTTCAGTACGGCAGCGAGAACGCCATAGATTTTTCTACAGAAGTGCATAAGACCGTGGCTATAGAAGCTTACCGGTCATCCGTCACCATGGCAAGGGAACGGGGTGCCTTTCCCTTGTTCGATGCCAGCCGTGAAAAAGATAATCCTTTCATCATGAGATTAAAAAATGAAGATGAGGGGATGTACAAGGAAATGGTCAAACACGGAAGAAGAAATATCTCACTCCTGACTATTGCACCAACGGGAACCACCAGCCTGATGACCCAGACAACTTCCGGGATTGAACCGGTTTTTATGCCTGTCTATAAGAGAAGGAGAAAGGTAAATCCGAATGATGATACAGGAGCCGTGGTAACATTCATTGATGAGGTGGGTGACAGTTGGGAGGAGTATAATGTGTTTCATCATAAATTTGAAACATGGCTCAAAGCCAATGATTACAAGGTCTCTGATGTAAAGAGGCTCAATGAAGAATCCCTTGAAGATATAGTCAGGAAATCACCTTACTACAATGCCACATCCGGGGATGTAGACTGGGTAAGCAAAGTAAAGATGCAGGGACAGATCCAGAAGTGGGTAGATCACTCGATCTCTGTTACCATAAACATGCCCAAGGATGCTACTGAAGAACTGGTGAGTGAATTGTATATCACAGCATGGAACAGCGGCTGCAAGGGTTGTACTGTATACCGTGAAGGCTCAAGGGACGGTGTACTCATCTCAAAAGAGGATTCCTCAACACTTAGCCATGATTATAAACGACCCAAGGAACTCGAAGCAGATATCATCCGGTTCAAGAACAATGATCAGAGCTGGGTGGCTTTCGTGGGATTAAGAGACGGTGAGCCTTATGAAGTATTTACCGGCCTGGAAGATGAAGAAATGTTCCCCATCCCTAAAAAGATCACCAAGGGAACTATCATAAAACGCCGTGAAGAAGATGGCACCTCCAGGTATGATTTCCAGTATATCGATAAGTACGGGTATAAGAATACTCTCGGCGGATTATCACATATTTTCAACCCTGAATTCTGGAATTATGCCAAGCTGATATCCAGTGTATTAAGACACGGCATGCCCCTGCCTGATGTGGTGAACCTGGTTTCTTCACTGAGGCTTGACAGTGAATCCATCAATAACTGGAAGGCAGGGGTGGAAAGGGCCCTTAAAAAATACATACCTGACGGTACCAAGGTCAAATCCAAGCATAAGTGCCTCGAATGCGGATCCCCCAGCCTTATCTACCAGGAAGGGTGCCTGATCTGCACGAATTGCGGGTCCTCAAAGTGTGGGTAATTGTAAAACAGTATAACTCTTCTCTCTCCCAATACAACTCATACTTCAAACAGTATAGCTCGAACACAGAGTTAAATTGAATTTATTTTATCCCTTATTTCAGGACACCCAGTTCGCGGCCGACCTTGATGAATCCTGTTATGGCCCTGTCCAGGTGTTCTGTCTTATGGGCGGCTGAGAGCTGAACCCTGATGCGGGCCTGGCCCTGGGGTACCACCGGGTAATAGAAACCTATAACATAAATACCTTCATCCAACAGGCGGGCGGCAAAATCCTGGGAAAGCTTTGCATCATAAAGCATGATGGGGACTATGGCCGATTTGGTCGGTTTAAGATCAAAACCTGACTCTTTCATTTTTTGATAAAAGTATTCTGTGTTCCTGTGCAGTTTTTCCTGCAGCTCATTGGTCTCACTCATCATTTCAAACATCCTGATGCCGGCATTGACAATTGCCGGAGGAAGGGAATTTGAAAAGAGGTAGGGCCTGGAACGCTGCCGGAGCATATCAATTATTTCTGAATGACCGGTAGTGAATCCTCCGATAGCACCTCCAAAGGCCTTGCCCAGTGTGCCGGTAATGATGTCGACTTTCCCCCGGATATTAAACAGTTCTGTTACTCCTCTCCCTGTTTCCCCGACTACTCCTGCTGAATGACATTCATCTACCATGACCAGGGCATCATATCGCTCTGCCAGCTCTACTATCTTGTCCATGGGAGCCACATTACCATCCATAGAGAAAACCCCGTCGGTTACAATCATACGGAACCTCTGAGAGGAAGCCTGTTTCAGTTGTTCTTCCAGGTCCTTCATGTCGGCATTCTGGTACCGGTACCTGGCGGCTTTGCACAGGCGGACCCCGTCAATAATAGAGGCATGGTTCAGCGAATCGGAGATTATCGCGTCTTCAGCCGTCAGAAGGGGTTCGAATACACCCCCGTTGGCATCAAAACAGGCAGCATAAAGGATGGTATCCCCGGTTCCGAAAAAATCAGCGATTTTAAGCTCCAGTTCCCTGTGCAGATCCTGTGTGCCACAAATGAACCGTACCGAGGACATACCGAATCCATGGGTTTTCATGGCCCCGGCAGCCGCCTCTATTAATTCAGGGTGGTTTGACAGGCCCAGGTAGTTATTGGCACAAAAATTCAATACTTTTTGTCCGGTTGACACTGAAATCTCAGCATCCTGTGATGAAGTAATGATCCGTTCCGTTTTATAAAGCCCGGCTTCCTTGATGGCCTGCAACTCATTTTGCAGGTGTGTTTGTATTTTACCGTACATATGATCTTGGTTTTTATCCGATATGTTGTGTTATTTTAACATGCCGCGATTGAGTTTATTCACTATTTCTTCCAGCATTATTTTGGTTATCTGAGAAAGATTATATTTCATGGAACAACCCCAGTCCCTGACCGAAATACTGTCATCAATACTATCAGGCCAGGATTCTGCTATATCCTGCCGGAAATCGGGTTTGTATTTAATGGTAAATCCCGGGATATGTTTTTTGATCTCCTGATAGAGGTCTTTAGGAGTGATACTCAGTCCTCCGATATTATAGGCAGAGTGAACAGTCAGATTATCGCGATCGGCCTCCATCAGGTCAATTGTGTTTTTTATAGCATCCGGCATAAACAACAGCGGCATGAGTGTATCCTCCCTTAAGAAACAGGTATAACTGGCACTTTTTATAGCATCGTAGTATATTTCAACGGCATAATCGGTTGTTCCGCCTCCCGCTTCCGTCTTATAACTGATCAGTCCGGGGTACCTCAGACTTCTCACATCAACATTGTAACGCCGGACATAGTATTCCAGCCAACGCTCTCCGGCAAGTTTACTGATACCGTAAACTGTAGAGGGCTCCATGACCGCCAGTTGGGGCGTGTTAAGACGTGGGGTGGTGCTACCGAATACGGCTATGGAACTCGGCCAGAATACCTTTTTTACCTCTTCAACCATACGGGACACTTCGAGAATATTCATCAGGCTTTCCATATTTATATGCCAGGCCTGCAGGGGAAGCTTTTCTGCATTACCCGAAAGAACAGCGGCCAGGTGATAGATCTGGCTTATTTTGTGCCGGATGATAAAATGGATCAGCCGTTTATCATCCATAACATCCAGTAACTGGAAGGGGCCTCCCTCCATAATATCCCTGGATGCCTCTTTTATATCAGTAGCATATACATACTCACTGCCATATATTTTGCGTAATTCCAGCGTCAATTCTGACCCAATTTGTCCGGCTGCCCCTATTACGAGTATATTTTCCATTGTCAATCAGATATATAGAAAAAGAGTGATGTTTAGTTAAGTCCTGATATCATACCGGCAGGAACCGTTTATGCCTCTTCAGCCAAATAAGTTACCAAATTATGAGAAACCAGCCAGTAAACAAATGATATGAAACATAGATAGTACAATTTTTTAATTGAATTCCTGTTATCTTAAGCAGGATTTAAATCTTCATCACTGGCACACTGATGTTTAACAGGAATGGACCCGGATGAGAAAAGCAGTTATAATCATTCTGTCTCTTTATTGCTCTTATATGGGATACGGCCAGGACCTGTCAAATATTCGTGTGAAAAGTCTTATCATTCTGCAGGATTCGGTCTCACTGGACAGCCTGAGCATAGTACCCGGCAGTTTCCGTCTATATGATGAAGATGAATCTGAAATACCAGATAATTTATATTCAATAGACCATCCCCGGGCCATATTAAGTGCTGATCAGGGCCTCAGAAACCGGACACTGAAGGTCCGCTACCGCGTCTTCCCATTAAAATTTACAGAACTTCATTCCCATAAACAACCTCTTGCAACAGGAAGCAAACCTGATCTGCAGGCAGATCCCTTCAGGATCAGCAGCGAAGACCTGGCACTGGCTGGATTTTACAGTCAGAGTACCATCGACCGGCGTGGCAGCCTTTCCCGGGGAATTGTCTTTGGAAATAACCAGGATGTTGTGGTGAATTCAAACCTGAACCTGCAGCTGAACGGAAAAATCAGTGATGACCTTAACCTTGTTGCGGCGATTTCGGATAATAACATTCCCATACAGCCTGAAGGTTATTCCCAGCAAATACAAGAATTTGACAGGGTGTATATAAGCCTTTTTAACGAAAAAATGAAGCTTACGGCCGGTGATTTTGAACTGGAAGGTCCACCCGGCCAGTTCATGACATTCTATAAAAAAGCTAAGGGTGTGAATTATTCCGGCATCGTTGACCTGGATCCTCAGCAGAAAGTGAAACTCAGGACCAGCCTGAGCGGGGCTATTTCCAAGGGGAACTTCAGCAGGAACCAGTTCAGGGGAAAAGAAGGAAACCAGGGCCCGTATAAACTCCGTGGAAACAACCAGGAGCAATTTATAATTATCCTGGCAGGCTCTGAAAGGGTATTTATAGATGGTGTCCTGATGATACGCGGACTGGAAAACGATTATGTCATGGATTATAATACTGCCGAGATCAGCTTTACACCAAGACAGCTGATTACAAAAGATAAACGCATCATCGTTGAATTTGAATATTCTGAAAGAAGCTATGCCAGGTTCCTCCTCTATAACAGTAATGAATTTATATCGGATAAAGGCAGTATATGGCTGAATGTTTATTCGGAAACAGACGATAAGAATCAGAGCATTCAACAGGATCTGTCTGAACCAGATCGTCTGATCCTGGCACAGGCAGGCGATGATCCCGGTAGTGCGGTTGTGAACAGGGCAGATAGTATTGGCTTTAACAACAATGAAGTATTGTATAAAAAGGTTGACACACTGGCCGGAACCGTGTTATACCAGTCCGTATATGTTTACTCAACCAGCCCGGACAGCGCCTTCTACCGCCTGGGATTCAGTTTCGTTGGTGAAAGGAGAGGTAACTACCAGGCAGTAAATTCTTCTGCTAATGGTAAGGTTTTCCGGTGGCTCGCTCCCGAAAACGGAGTCCCTTCAGGAAGTTATGAGCCTGTCGTTCTGCTAATATCCCCCAAAAAGAAGCAGGTCGTATCACTGGGGGGGGACCGCATGATCAGTAAAAATACACATGCCCTTTACGAGGCCTCGGTCAGCAATAATGATTTCAACACATATTCTTCTCTTGATAATGATGATAATATCGGTTATGCCTTGAAAGCCGGACTAGATCAGGACTTTCTCAGCTATGATACAAGTTATATGCGCTTGTCTGCTGGCCTCAGGTACCGGTATGTCAGCAGGGATTTCAACCCGGTCGAGCGGTTCAGACCCATAGAATTTGAGAGGGACTGGAACCTTACCGGGCAACAGGACCAGCACAATGAGCACATGCTGGTTGTGAACGGCAACTTTTTCAGAAAAGACATTGCCAGGGCCGGATACAAACTGGAACATCTTACCAGACAGAATATATTCAATGCCTGGCGGAATAATATCAGTGGCGAATTCGGGTATGCAGGCTTTGACCTTTCTCTAAACGGAAGCCTGCTGAGCTCGGAGCATCCTGCCACCCGGACCAGCTTTCTCCGTCACAGGATCGTTTTGTCAAGGGACCTGTTCAAGCTTGTTAAAATAGGCCTTGGTGAAGAAACCGAGGATAACAGGTGGACTGAAGTGCAAACTGACAGCTTACAGCCGGGCAGTTACAGGTTCAATGAAACTGAAGCCTTTATCAGGAATGCAGATTCAAGCAGGAACCATTTCTTCATTTCCTATCTGAACAGGAAGGATTACCGGGTATCCGGACAGAACCTCCGCGCCTTTACAAATGCAGATGATATCAGGGCGGGATTCGACCTTTTAAGCCTTCCCAACAGCAAGCTTTCTTCGGTTATAACATACCGCAGCCTGCAATTCACAGATGAGGGGATCGATCCGGTGAAACCGGAAAAATCTCTTATTTCCAGGCTTGAATACAGTCTCAGGTTATTCAGAAATGCCATCTCCTCTTCTACGTTCTACGAAATCGGATCCGGGCTGGAAGCAAAGAAGGAATTTTCCTATATCGAAGTGGCACCCGGCCAGGGTGTATATACCTGGTCAGACTATAACGGGAATGATGTCAGGGAACTGGATGAATTTGAAGTAGCAAGATTCCAGGACCAGGCGGGTTTTATAAGAGTTTTCATTCCTACCGATGAATTCATCAGTGTATACACCAACCGGTTTAACCAGTCCATAAACCTTGATCCCGCCAGGTTATGGAAAGGGAAAGAGGGACTCCCGCAACTGTTCTCCCGCTTTTCCAACCAGTTTGCCTACAGGCTGGACAGGAAAAATACAGCAGAAGATTTCATCCGGAATACCAATCCTTTCCTGGTGGATATGAATAGCCCCGAGCTGGTCACCCTTGCCGCCACAATGAGAAATCAATTGTCTTTTAACCGTTTGAGCAAGGTCTTCTCTATGTATTATATCACCCAGAGAAACAACAACCGTCTCCTGCTGGCCAATGGTTTCGATACCCGTTCCGGTATAAGCAGGGGATTGCGTATCAGATGGTCTTTAAATCCACTTTTTACCCTGGTCAATGAATCCGATGCGGGAACAAAAGTATTTTCTTCGGAATATTTCACCTCGCGGGATTACCGGATCAACATCTTATCGAATGATGTTAAACTTAATTACCAGCCAGGTTTACGGACAAGATTTGTCCTTAATCATAAATTGTCTGAAAGGGAAAATATACTTAATGCCGATCAGGCCAGGGAAAACACCTTTGGTACTGAACTGAGGTATGGCATACTGGATAAGGGAACTGTTAACATCAAGCTTAATTATACATATATAGACTATTCAGGTGAAATGGATTCCCCGGTTTCCTATGAGCTGCTGCAGGCCCTGCAGCCCGGCAAAAATGCAGGCTGGTCTTTGCAGTTCCAGAGAGAACTGGCAGGCGGGATAGAATTGAATTTGGAATATTCAGGGCGTGTTTCAGGGAGTCAGGCAGTGATCCACACCGGCGGATTACAGGTTCGGGCTAATTTTTAAATGATCTGCTGCCATCCGGCTGGTAGTGATAACCAACCCTGACCTCTATATAATCCGAAGCTGCAGGTTTGTCCTGCCTCACAACTACCTCCTTAATGATGAGTTTGGCATATTTATTAGCTGTGGTCTGTACCGTCCAGACCTGGTTATGTGTTATATTTTCGGCAAGTTCCGTAAATACCGAATCAGTTACTTCCTCATAAGAATTGAAAAAAGATCCGGCTGTTTCCGCGGTATTGAATAATCCGTTCAGATGGAATGCTTCCTGGTTATCCGGACTGCTGAGTACGGCTCCAATAATGTTATTGTTATTATCGGTATTATCTATTACAACAATATCCGGCAGGGTCCCCCCTGCAGAGGGAAAGGGAAGAAAATCACCTTTCTCAAATGAATATCCGTAGATGATATAAAACTCTCCCGTTAGTATTTTCTCAGAAGAAAAAACTTTCTCCCCGATATATTCAACCCTTCCATCATCCTTTTCACAGCCAATTAAAATCATGAAAAGGACATATATTATTATGGTAGCCTTGTTCATCTGTCAGGTGTATATACGGGCTGTAAAGTTAAATAAAATAATATTGCTCCTGCTGTCTAAAAAGCTGCCATTAAAAGATCAATATCTTTGGAGGTAATACCGAAATGATTGCCTATAAAAACGTTTGTCAGCAGGCCGTTGAATATATATACACCGTTCCTGGTTCCCTTATCATTTTTGAGAAATTGCTCAAAGCTGCCTGATTCAGCTATCCTGGTCAATAAGGGACTCATTACATTGCTGATCGCTATCGAGGCTGTTCTTGCAACACGTGATGGGATATTGGGTACGCAATAATGGATGACGCCGTATTTTTCAAACACCGGTTTTACCTGCGACATGCATTCAGAAGTTTCAATACACCCGCCCTGATCAATGCTGATATCAACAATAACAGATCCTTTCTTCATGCCCCTGACCATTTCTTCAGTAACCACATACCTTGGACCCTGTTCTATAAGGTACATGGCACCAATAACAACATCGGCTGATTTGAGCGATTTCTCCAGCACCTTTGTATGAAAAACAGAAGTATAGAGAGGATAGCCAATGGTGTTTTGCAGCCGCCTCAGCCTGTGGATCGAATTATCAAAGATCTTTACCTGGGCACCAAGTCCGAGTGCTGCCCTGACTGCCGATTCGGAAGCAGTCCCTGCCCCGAGTATTACAACTTCTGCCGGCGTGATACCCGGGATACCACCAAGCATCACACCCTTTCCCCCTCTTACATTGCTGAGGTATTCAGCTGCTATCAGGACCGAAGTAGTGCCGGCAATGGTGCTCATGGAACGAACAACCGGGTAGCAGTTGTTTTCATCTTTAATATTTTCAAAGGCTATTGCCGTTACCTTTTTTGCCATTAATTTCCTGATGAACTCTTCGGTCTGTGTATTAAAATGGAGCGTTGACATTATCGTCTGCTGTCCTTTTAACATGTCAATCTCCTCCAGTCCCAGGGGAGCGATCTTTAATACCACATCCGACCGGAATACCTCTTTTCTCTGGTTCACGATATATCCACCAAGTTCACTGTAATCAGTATTGGCATAATTGGCAGCCAGTCCGGCTTCAGATTCAATGATGACTTCATGCCCTTCATTTACCAGTTTATCAACCGCCTCAGGTGTCAGGGCAACCCGGCTTTCATATTTCTGGTTTTCTTTAGGAATGCCTATCAGAAGTTGCTTTTTTTTCTTTTCAACCTCCAGCATTTCCTCCTGCGGCAATAGATTTTCTTTTCCCAGAGAAAATCTCATGCCTGATGAATCGGAAAGACTCATATCATTTAGTTTGACTGTCTGTCTAAAATAAGATAATTCATGCTTATAGTCAAATAATTCTCCTTGATGCTTGATTATTTGACTATTGTGATACTCCGAATACCCTGGTCCAGTCTTTCCAGCTGAAACCGTAATGCCTGGGAGGGCAATAATGCTTCAGCTATCTCCGGCCATTCAATAAAACAGTATGACCCACTGAAGAAATAATCCTCATAACCAATATCAAAGATTTCCGCCAGTTTTTCAATACGGTAAAAATCAAAATGGAAAACGCTTGTATCTTCTGATACCCGGTATTCATTGATCAGGCTGAAAGTTGGGGAGCTTACCGCATCCTTTACATCGAGTGCCCTGCAGAGTGCCTTGATGAATGTAGTTTTACCAACCCCCATTTCACCATAAAAGGCAAAAATCCTTTTTCCCCTGAATTCCTCAAGGAACAGTATTGCAGCCGATTGAATATCAGCCAATTGCCATTTAATTTGTGCTTCCATTCCCTGGTAATATTAACTCAGTGGCTCCAGAACCGCGATGGGGATAAGCATTTCCTCCATGGAGATCCCTCCATGCTGGAAGGAGTTCCTGTAATGATTGACAATCTGGTTATAATTATTGGGGTAAACCATGAAATCGTTGTTCGTACTGAATATGTATGTAGAGCTTATGTGTGACTTCGGGAGGTGGATTTCTGCAGGCCTGCGAACTTCAAACACCTGAGAAGGATCATAATTAAGGTTTTTCCCTTGCTTATACCTCAGGTTTGTAGAGGTTTTCTTATCCCCCACCACCTTTATGGGATTGTTGACCCGGATAGTCCCATGATCGGTCATAACGATCAGCTTTAATCCCATAGAGGATAGTTCTTTAAGGAAGTCCTTAAGATGTGAGTGCTGAAACCATGATCTTGTGAGTGATCTGTATGCCGGTTCATCATTGGCCAGTTCCCTGATCATCTCAATTTCTGTACGGGCATGGGAAAGGATATCGACAAAATTGAAGATGACTACATTCAGATCATAATTATTCAGGTTGTTTATGTTTTCAACCAGTTTTTTCCCGGCCCGCGAATTACTGATCTTCTCATAATTGTATTTATAGGTGGCTCCCCTGCGTTGTAACTGGGTTTTCAGGAGTTCTTCCTCCTTCAGGTTTTTACCTCCTTCAATCTCCTCATTGACCCATAATTCAGGGAATTTTTCTTCTATCTCGAGAGGCATCAGGCCGGCAAACATTGCGTTCCTGGCATACTGTGTTGCTGTGGGCAGGATACTGCAGAATAATTCCTCGCTTTCCAACCTGTAAAACTCTTCCACCACTGGCAATACGGTCCGCCACTGGTCAAGGCGAAGGTTATCTATCAGCAGTACGCAGATCTTTTCTCCCTTATCCAGCAACGGGAAAACCCTTTGTGAGAAAACATTGGGGGAAAGCATTGGTTTATCCTTGGCATCCTTTTCGAACCAGAGAAAATAATTTGCCTTGATGAACTTTGAAAATCCATGGTTAGCATCCGCCTTTTGCATCATTAATACCTCATCCATGCCGATGGAATTGCTATCCTCAAGCTCCAGTTCCCAGTAAGTCAATTTTTTATATATATCTACCCAGTCTCCAAAATTATAGGCAGTATTTATAAGCATCCCTATCCGGGCAAATTCTGCCTGGTAGGCAGATGTTGTTTTTTCGGTAATAAGTCTTTTAGTATCTATATTCTTTTTAATTGACAGGAGTATCTGCTTTGGATTTACGGGTTTGATCAGGTAATCATCTATCCTGCCTCCAATAGCTTCATCCATTATATCCTCTTCTTCGCTCTTAGTGATCATTACAATAGGCAGTCCAGGATTTATCGCTTTGATCCTGGCCATGGTTTCGAGTCCGGAAATACCCGGCATGTTCTCATCAAGAAAAATAAGGTCAAAATTATACTGTCGAACCAGTTTAATTGCATCCTCCCCGTTGGTAGCCGTTTCAAGCCTGTATCCCTTCTCTTCAAGGAACAATATATGTGGCTGAAGAAGGTCTATTTCATCATCCACCCAGAGTATGTGTATCTGTTTCATTAGTTTAATCTTATCTTTAGTTTTCGTCCTCCATTCCTTCCTCCGTCCCGGTCTCCTCTTCCTCCTGCTCCGGGTTATAATGCTTGTCATAAAACAATAAATATTTCGAAGATACCCCGTCATTGACCAGCGTCTGTGAATTAACATTTGAAATAATAAACCGCTGATAAGCTGTTTCCCCGATTAAATCAAAAATGTTTTGACCCAGATTGATGCTGTCGAGATACAGCCATGCTTCTTCCCTTGCTTCAAATGATTTCACCAGGACAAGATGATCTTTCCTGTCAATACGCTCGCTGACAACCTCAAAATCTGTCTCGGAATAATAATCCAGGTTGAAGTTAATGATCTCAAACTTTAACTGGTTAACATCAATAACCCCGCTTACGATCAAACCAAAATAGTATACGGAATCGTTTTCAAACTGATATATTTCTTCTGCTTCGATTTTCTGGGTCTCAATTTTTACTACAGGATTAAATTCCTTAACATGAGCAAGTATGATCTGGGCTCTCCGGCTGACCTCCTCGCCAGGATAAGTTTTAGCCAGGGAATCCAGTGCCAGTGAAAAAGTCAATATATCAGCAGTAGCCCCGATAGACATTACTTTCAGAAATTCATACCTTGGTATAAGATCACTATCCGGGTACCGTTTCAGGGCTGTGTCGACATCCACAATAACTTCACTGTACTTTTCATTCTTATACTTTGTGAATACCATTTTATAATAGCTATTTTCCGCGTTTTCTTTTGCTTCCAGTTCCTTAATGAATTCAGGATTGGTCATGTACTGAGCAATTTCACTATCTGGAAATTCCCTGATTATGGCTGATTTATAGTACTGTGATTTTGGTGGATCATTTAATTTGCCATAATTGGTATAGAGATTATAATAGGACGGAAGACTATTTACATTTCCTGGATAATCAGCTATCAGTTTCTCAAACTGCTCATTTGATGCTTGATAATCCTTTAATTCATTCATGTAAATCACGCCGGAATTATACAGGGCCGTCATCAACCTTTCATGGGATTTTTCCATCATTGAATCGGTCAGCGGTATATCCTGCAGATAATACTCCCTTGTTTTGTTATCCAGTATCTTCCTCTCGGTGATTTCCTGTGCTGTACTGTCATCAGCCAGGGCTTCAAGCTCACCAAAAGACATAGAGGATTTGTTTTTGCGGCGCCAGTTATCTTCCAGTTTCCTGGTCCCCCACTTCATCCTGAATTCAGGCTGCCCGAAGCTTTTTGCAGCCTGGTTATAGAAATACCACTTCCCGCTCTGGGTCCCTCCTGAAGTGAATCCTCCTCCCTGACGGTTGTTCTGGCTCAGCATCATACGATTGAACTGCTGATCCTGGGCCTCTTGCGTTTCCATCTCCCCGGCAATCCTTTCTTCTTCCTTAACTCTTGCAATCAGAGTATCAATAATATTTAAGCGCTCGGTTTCATCCATGGCAGCAAGTTGCTGGACACTATCCTCAAATTGAATAATGACCAGGCTTTCAACCAGTTTTGTAAGGCTTCCTGATTTTATCATTATGTCCGCATAACCCGGATAACTGCTGCTAAGGTTAGCCGAAGCACTGTCATAATAGGCTGACGCCAGCTGGTATTCCAATCTGTTGTAATAAATATCAGCCAGCTTGAGGCAGGATGTGGTTTTTTGCTGGACATTGAGTACACTTGACTCGGAAGACATTTTATAATTCCTGATCGCTTCCCCCATGTCCCCTTCTCTCTGATAGATATTTCCCAGCGCGTAATAGATCTGATCCCGGTATTCCTTATTTTTTTCATCTTTCAGCATCTTCATCAGTTCTGAGGTAATATCCTTCAGGCTCCCGGAACCTGCCACGTAGACGCTGGCCCTGTTTACACGAGCGGTAAAACTCATTTCATAGGGGGGATTCATTTTAATTACTTTCTCATAATACTCCGAAGCCTTCTCAGGATTCCCGGTTTCCTGGTGGAGCTGCCCGAGAATGAAAGCATATCTTACCCTGTATGTTTTTTTGGACGTATATTCAAATGCTATGGTCAGGGGTTCAATGGCATTTGCATATTTTTTCCGTTTCAAAAAATAATCAGCCTGGGTAGCATACATGTCAGCCCTGATTTTTTTAGGGATATCCTCATTGACAGTCAGGAGGTTCAGGAGGCTTTCAGCTTCTATGAATTCCCCGGTCTCGTTATATAAACGTGCGAGCCATATCAGGGTTTCGAAAGCAACATCTCCATCCGGATATTCAGTGAGTATGAATTTAAAAGTCTCCTCGGCCAGGGAAAAATCGTGCCGGTAAAGGTATGCCTTACCCATCAGAAGGTAATTGGCCGGCACATGTTTGTTATATTCCTTTTTGGCATAAAATTTTTTCTGTTTAGGAGATTGGGGGCCATTTTTAAATTCTGGTTTTACCGTGATAGAATGAAGTGTTATAACCTTGGTTGCCTTTTTAATGCTCCTGTCCATATCCGGGCCAACATTCTGGGCAACTGTCTCATCGCCATAGGTAAAGATTGGAAGGATGCGGGTATAATCATCATGGAATGATTCT
>CAZILN010000364.1:0-2003 GCA_964540005.1 uncultured Bacteroidaceae bacterium
GCCTGCTACAAAAAAATATGTGGATGACAATACACCGGCAACATATTCTGTGGGCGATTTTGCCCAGGGGGGTATTGTATTCTGGGTTGATGGAACCGGGCAGCATGGATTGGTCTGTGCCAAAGAAGACCAGAGCACAGGAGTAAGATGGTATGCCGGAACTTGGGGTGATACCCAGGCTAAAGGGGATGGCCCTTTTGCCGGAGAGGCAAATACCTCCATCATTATAGCTGCTTATGTAGCCATTGGAGATGACGGCTCGACCTATGCAGCACGTATTTGTAATGAGTTTACAGTTACCGAAGGCGGAAAAACCTATGGGGGCTGGTACCTTCCTTCAAAACAGGAATTAAACCTGATGTACCAGAATAAAGCAACGATTGATGCAACCGCAACAGCAAACGGGGGAACTGCTTTTGCCGATACCTACTATTGGAGTTCTACAGAGTATGCTCTCGACGGCGGCGCGTGGGAACAGAATTTCACCAATGGCAGTCAGCTCACCACCAATAAGGCCAGCACTTCCAGGGTACGTGCTATCCGGGCTTTTTAACTATTTAACGATTTAACTATTATATCCCGCTGCGCGGGATCGAAAAAAAAATTGAAATACTGACACAATCATAAACAACACTGAAAACTATACAAATGAAAATAGAATCAATGTTTTTATCTAAACGACAAAGGATGAAAGCTGACGATCCTGGCTTGATTAGTTCACCTTTTACTTTAAAACTGTTACACCTTTTAACTTTTATCTTTTGTATTTCAACTTTTTTTGCCCAGCCACCTGAAAAAATGAGCTACCAGGCTGTGATCAGGGATGCTAATAATTCCCTGGTTACAAACAGCACGGTGGGCATGCAGGTAAGCATCCTGCAGGACAGCGAAACAGGGACGGCCGTATACATGGAAACACAAACCTCTACTACCAATGCCAACGGACTGGTAACTATTGAAATAGGTGCCGGCTCGGTTGTTTCGGGCGATTTTACGGCTATTGACTGGACAAATGGCCCGTATTTTCTCAAAACAGAAACCGATCCTGAAGGTGGCACAAACTACCTATCTTCAGTCATCACACAATTCCTCAGTGTCCCCTATGCTTTGCATGCAAAATCAGCCGGCAGCATAACAGGGACCTATGACGAAACCGACCCGGAGTTCACAGCATGGGACAAATCAACCGGGATATCCATAACCGAAAGCCAGGTCAGTGATCTTGGAAGCTATGAACCTGCTTTTACAAAAAACACAGCATTTAATAAAGATTTCGGCAGCACTGCCGGAACGGTTACCGAGGGTGATGATGCAAAGCTTTCGGATGCCAGGACGCCCACATCTCATGCTGCCGGTCATACCGACGGGACTGACGACATCCAGGAGGCAACAGGTACTCAAAAAGGATTGATGACAGCAACATACGTGACAAAATTAGACGGTATTGAAGCTGGAGCGGAAGTTAATGCCAATGCTGATTGGAATGCTTCATCGGGAGATGCACAGATCCTGAACAAACCCACTGACCTGACCGATCTGTCCGGTCACAGTGCCACTGAACTGTCAGATATTACATCACAGGATATTATCGACCTGGGTAACCTGGAGGGTACTAATACAGGCGACCACGACTCATCAGTACTGGCATCAAAATCCAATGTGCTGGAGCTGGATAACACCACGGCATTCACTCCGGATGCAGACTATGAGCCTGCTACCAAAAAATACATGGATGACAATGAACCAACAACCTATTCCGTGGGCGACTGGGCTCATGGAGGCATCGTATTCTGGGTTGATGAAACTGGGAAAAACGGTTTGGTTTGTGCCAAAGAGGACCAGGATGGAGGCAGCGGTATAATATGGTATGCCGGAACTTATGGTGATACCCAGGCTAAAGGGGATGGCCCTTTTGCAGGAGAGGCAAATACTGCCATAATAATAGCTGCCCATGCGGCAATTGGAGATGACGGCTCAAGCTATGCAGCGCGTATTTGTAATGA
>CAZILN010000365.1:0-4451 GCA_964540005.1 uncultured Bacteroidaceae bacterium
ATTACCCTTGGTGAACAAGGGGTTCTTTATTCGGAGAACGGTCAGTTAAGTTTCCAGGAAGGCTGCAAGGTCAATGCAATAGATACTACTGCAGCAGGGGATACCTTTAACGGGTACCTGGGTGTTTTCCTTGCAAAAGGAGAAACACTGGATAATGCCGTCCGGATAGCGAACCTTGCAGCTTCCCTGTCGGTGACAAGACTGGGAGCCTCTACCTCAATTCCATATCTAAAAGAAATAGCCGGGTGATCAGTTTGATCTGAGAGGATGGACAGGCAGGACCCGAACTGGAAGAGTTAAGCATGATACTGCATCCTGACAGCCTTGATTTAAAAAAAGGCATTTTTAGGCTTACAGGGCAATTATCCCTGTCTGAACGATTGGATATCATTTATTTCCAGGATGACATCCGAGATTTTTAAGAATAATTGTTATTATCATTCGGAAATTTGGAATTATTTATTATATTGCGCAAACGTTTGTACATAAATTTCTCAGATCGTATCATTCAAATTCAAATTCGATGAAAATAAAGCCTATACTCCTGATATTGACTTTGTTGTCAGTAACGCAATACATGCTGGGACAAACGCAAACGATCACAGGGATAGTCACTGATGAGAACAATGAGCCGATGATAGGGGTCACCGTAGTGATTGTGGGAACCACCAAAGGAACGGTCACCAACCTCGATGGGAGCTATTCCCTGCAGGTAGAGGCAGGTAACCAGGTTCAGTTCTCTTTCGTTGGAATGCAATCTCAGGTATTTACCATAGGCGATGTGACTGCCGTGATTAACGTACAGATGGAGATCAGTGCCCAGGCACTGGAAGAGATTGTGTTTGTCGGATACGGTATCCAGAAAAAAGAAAGTGTGGTAGGTGCCATTACCCAGACGGTCGGAGAAGACCTCAAGCGAAATTTCCAGGGCAGCAACCTGGCGGATAACCTGAACGGCCTCATGCCGGGAGTCATATCCATCAGGTCGTCCGGCGTTCCTGGCGGGGCTCCGCTGAATAATGCAGCGGGTAAAGATGACCATGAATCCAAGATATTCATCCGTGGACAGACAACCTGGAACGGAGGAGAACCCCTTGTACTGGTTGACGGTGTAGAACGGTCACTCATGGATGTTGATCCGAACGAGATCGAAAGCATGTCCGTACTTAAGGATGCTTCGGCAACAGCCGTTTTCGGAGTACGGGGTGCAGACGGAGTGATACTGATAACAACCAAAAGGGGCTCAGTGGGAAAACCCAAACTGACCTTCGAAAGCATCCTTACAGCCGGAACTTTATCCAAACTGCCGCATAACCTGAATGCCTACGATGTCAATTACCTGAAGAATATGGCCATCGAGCACGGATTAGGGGCAGATGAGAGTTCATGGAGCGCATATGTCCCGTGGGAGACCCTCCAGCATTACAAAACACAGGAATATCCCGAGCTGTATCCCGATGTGGACTGGAGGGAGGAGATGAGCGATGATTATGCATGGGATCAGAGGTATAATCTCGGGGTGAGCGGAGGGACCGAATTTGTCAGGTACTTTCTCTCCCTGGGTTACCTGAGGCAGGGCGACATCATGAAGCTGTCCGACAGGGGACAGGGCTATGATCCTTCCTTCGGCTATGACCGGTACAACTTCAGGAGCAATTTCGATTTCGACCTGACCAGCACCACGGAGTTCAGCATGAACCTGGCCGGGATATACGGATCGAAGAAAAGTCCGGGAGTAAATGACAGGAGCCAGCTGTGGAAAGGATTTTATGACAATCCGCCCGACATGTTCCCCGTACAGTACTCCGATGGCACCTATGCCAGTTCGGACCTCTATACTACCTTCACCAACACGGTATACACAGGCAACTTCCTCGGGTATAACAGGAATAACCGGGCGGAGGTAAACACCGATTTTATCCTTACACAGCAGCTTGATTTTCTCACCAGCGGCTTATCGGCAAAAGTCAAGACTTCGTTTGATAATTATTTCTATACCACGGGTCCCAACATTGTAGATGAAGGAATGGTGAGGAAATACATCGATCCTTCCATCCTCGAGGCAAAAAATGCTACAGATTCAGCATCGTCCGTGGTGTATATGTATCCCAGCACACCGTCGCACGGTTTTAACTATGTTCCGCAGCCCATCCAGTCGACTGCAGAGAGTGTTCAGAGCAACCTGGCCAGGCACCTCTATTTCGAGGCATCCCTGAATTATAACCGGACCTTTGGTGAACACTCTGTATCAGGACTGTTCCTGTTTAACCGCGAGATTAATGCCAGGGGATCCAATTTCGCGAACTACCGCGAAGGCTGGGTGGGAAGAACAACGTATAATTATGCTTCCCGGTATTTCTTTGAATTTAACGGCGCCTATAACGGGTCGGAAAAGTTCGACAGGAAATACCGGTTTGGATTCTTTCCTTCTTTTGCAGCAGGCTGGATGTTGTCAAATGAGGATTTTTTCCGTTCGGCGCTTCCTTTCGTGAACACTTTGAAAATAAGGTATTCATGGGGCAAGACCGGTAATGATGCCAACATTGCGCGCTGGCAGTATGTCAGCAGCTGGGAGAAAACCAACCAGACCAGGCCCTTCGGTTCTCCCGTTACACAACCAGGATATCCCTTATATTTCGAGGGTACCATTGCCAATCCGAATGTACACTGGGAAGTGGCTGAAAAGCAGGATATCGGTATTGAAGCGGGCATATTCAACAACCTGTTTTCCATGAGTTTCGATTACTACCGGGAACACAGGACCGATATGTTCATCACTGCCACCGAGCGTGCCAATAATGTTATCTTTGGTGCTGACCTGCCTTCTGCCAACCTGGGGGAGCTGAAATCCCGGGGATGGGAGCTCGAGTTGAATTTTTCCAAAGCATGGCCTTCATCCCGCTTATGGGCCAAATACAACCTGGCAAGGACCGATAACGAGGTGATCTACCAGGACGATCCGGAATTGACTCCCGACTACCAGAAGAAGGCCGGTTTCCCGATAGGTCAGACCAATACACAGGTATATTCAGGCATCATCCAGTCATGGGATGAAATGTATAACGGGGTTGTCCTTGACGACAACACTTTCTACCTGCCCGGAGATTACAGGATCGTTGATTATAACGCAGATGGGGTAATCAATGAAAATGACGTGGTCCCCTACCAGTATTCGATCACCCCGGAGTATTCCTATGGATTAACCCTGGGCTACAACTTCAAAGGATTTGGTGTCATGGCGCAGTTTTATGGCGTATTTAATGTCAGCGGTTCTTACTCGTGGTATAATGAATTTGTCCAGAATTATAATATAGCCTACGATTTTCAGCTGAATGATTCCTGGGCGCCTGAACTGGGAAGGACGGGGGAGGACCTTTACCCGCATGTACGGTATAATTACTATTCACCGAAGGGTCAATATTATGTCTGGGACTATTCCTACTTCAAACTGCAAAATGCCCAGGTGTCCTATACCTTCTCAGGCCCATGGGTGAAATCGACGGGGACAGACCAGTTAAAGGTTTATGCCTCGGTAAACAACCTCCTGATATGGAATAAAATACTGGAAGACAGGGACAGGCCGATGGACATGAACAGCCAGTTTGAATACCCCCTTCTGAGAAGGTACAGTCTTGGACTTAATATTTCATTTTAAGAAGTGAAAACCATGAAAAGAATATCGAGTTTCATTTTTCTGTGTTGCATGATCATGGCAGCCGGCCTGTGGTCGTGTGAGGAGTACCTTGACAAGACACCCGATGCCGATGTTACCGAAAAGGATGTTTTCAGCAATTATGAAAGTTTCCAGGGATTTGCCGATGTCCTGTACGGCTGCATTGTTGATGTGAATAACCATGCACTGACTACGGGAAGTGAAAACGGAGATCTTTCCATTGCATGGCAGAGCTGGGCTTCGGCACGCAAGTTTGCAGAGGGAAATTACTGGGAAGTGCTCTACAGCTTCTGGCAGTCGAATTACTGGGAGGAAAACGATGCGGGCATTTTCGGTCCACAGGGTACTCCATCCGGGATCTGGCCGTATAGCTGGAAAGGTATACGGATCGCAAATACATGCCTGGAGAAATTACCGCTTCTGCAGGGTACCGAAGAACAAAAAAACCTGATAGAGGGACAGGCGTATTTTTTCAGGGCATACCTTCATTGGGAGATCGCAGTAAGATGGGGGGGGATTCCCTATACAGACAAAGTCTATAGCGCCGATGAAAATCTTTCCATTCCGAGGCTCTCCTTCCAGGGTACGGTTGAAAGAATTGTCGAGGACATGGATAAAGCAGCAACCCTGTTACCGGTAGATTGGGACCAGACAGAAGTCGGGGCCTCCCGTACGGGATTTAATACGGGGCGTGCAACCAGAGGAGCTGCGCTGGCATATAAGGCAAAAGCCCTGTTGTTTGCAGGAAGCCCTCTCATGGTTCATGATGCAGGGGGTG
>CAZILN010000366.1:0-39571 GCA_964540005.1 uncultured Bacteroidaceae bacterium
AAGCTTTCGAATCCGTTAAAAAAGATGTTGTAATTGGATGTGAGATTATGAAATGACCGTGTGACCAGTGTGTTCTTCTCGGTAGAGCAAGCTGTAAGGATGAAAATGATAAACAGAATACCAACAGCTATATATATATGATGATTCCTGCTTAACATAATACACTAACTGTTTTTTCCCGCACATAGTATATCAAAAAGTGCCAAAAATCTTTTACGGGATGACAGGTTGTTCTGTTACTCAAGCGCCATCAGTTCCTTCAATTCTGGTACCTCTTTGCGTAAGGCCTGTTCTACTCCGGCCCTAAGAGTCTGATAACTGAAAGGACATCCCTGACAGGCACCAAGCAGCCTTACTTTAACCACATAATCATCGGTAATCTCCTCAAGACTGATGTCACCACCATCGGCTTCAAGGTATGGCCTTATTTTATCAAGAGCTGTATTTACCCTGCTCTTCAGATCATTTTTTTCCTTTTCGTCCATTCGAGTAGTTATTTATTTATCAGTATATCAATTATCTAACAGTATATATCACCTGCTGACAGATACAGTCTGAGTGGGAGGTGCTGAATTATTTCGTTTTTCTATCTCTTCAAGCAGGCGATCTGTCATATCAAGGAATATCTGACGTGCAGGAGAATCTTCCCTGAGAACGCTCGGCTTCCCGGTATCGCTGTCCTCAACAATCCCCTGAATAAGGGGTATTTGTCCCAGTAAAGGAAGCTTAAGAGCGTCCGCCAGGCGCTGTCCGCCCCCTTTTCCGAAAATATAGTATTTATTATCCGGTAATTCGGCTGGCGTGAACCAGGCCATATTTTCCACCAGTCCCAGTACCGGGACATTGATCTTGTCACTGCGGAACATATTCACTCCTTTCAGGGCATCTGCGGTGGCAACATGCTGTGGAGTGGTTACAACAACGGCTCCGGTTACAGGTATCTCCTGTACCATGGTCAGGTGGATATCGCTGGTGCCGGGAGGCAGGTCAATATACAGGTAATCTAATTCCCCCCACTGGGTTTGTGCAATGAATTGTTTTAAGGCATTTGTGGCCATGGGGCCCCTCCAGACAATTGGGTCGGCCGGATCCACAAAATACCCTATTGACAGGAGCTTCACATTATAATTTTCAACAGGGATGAGAATATCCTGTCCGTCCTTTTTAGCCACCCCGGGATTCATACCTTCGGTAGCCAGCATTTTCGGGATGGAAGGGCCAAATATATCAGCGTCTATCAATCCCACTTTGTATCCTTTCAATGCCGTAGCTACAGCCAGGTTACAGGCGACAGTTGATTTTCCTACTCCGCCTTTGCCCGAGGCAACGGCAACAATATTACTTACTCCGGGTAATACCTGCTGCTCACTAACTATTTGCGTGGCTTTAATGGTAATGTTGTTTTTGATATTGGCCTGCGAACCTAAATAGGTCTCAACAGCCTTTACACATGCCTTTTTCAGGGAAGAAATAAAAGGATCATTCGAACGTTTAAAAACCAGGCTGAACCAGATGTTATTACCTTCTATCCTGATATCCTGTACCATCTGAAGACTGATAATATCTTTCCCGGAATCAGGATGTTCAACCTTCTGCAGGCAATCAATAAGTTGTTGTTTTGTAAAGCCCATGAATATAAAGGATTGCTTAAAGACGGACTGACAAATATACTATTTAATTATTACAATTGAAGTTCCCGGGAAGGGTCCCAGAACCGTTCTTCAAAATTAACCACCCTGTCATCGAGCACGATAATCCCTTCGTTTTCGAGCAGTTGTTGCATCACCCTGGGACCGTCAAAATGATGTTTTCCCGTAAGCCGGCCATTCCTGTTCACTACCCTGTGGGCAGGAATAAACTCAGCTGAAAAATGCGAGCTGTTAAGTGCCCACCCTACCGTGCGGGCAGACTTGGCGGAACCAAGGTACCGGGCAATGGCCCCGTAGCTTGTGATCCTCCCCGAGGGAATCAGGCAGGTTACCTCATAAACCCTTGAAAAAAATCCGTCATCAGTCTTCATCCGGTGATTGACTCTCCTCGAAGCAGAGCTTTGGGGAACCGAGCTTGCGAGCTCGGCGAAGCCAACCGGAGCGAAGCGGAGCTCAACGCAGTTAATGCGCTCGCTTAATTCAATGATTTCCCTGTCCGGGAGCCTGAATGCCAGAAAATGAATTTTCATCTGCTCCTCAAGGAATTGTTTTTCATAAAAGGTCTTTATCTCGAGGATCTTGCTGTTTTCGTTCCCATCGTACAGATCTTCTTTCTCCTGAACAATTTCCAGCCGGTTCAGAACAACCAGTTTCCTGGTATAATCGAACAGGGCAGTATTATCTGTTTTCAGGTTTACTATACCGTTATCCATCAGGAAACTACGATAGGAATTGAGAAACCCTGCCCCGGTGAGCCTCTTCTTGGATCTTCTATTTTTCAGTTGTGGATCCGGAAATGTCAGCCATATTTCCCTGACCTCATCTTTGCTGAAAAATGAAGAGATGAATTCAATCCGTGTCCGGATAAACATCACATTATCAAGCCTGTGCTGAAGCGCTTCCCTTGCTCCCGTCCATATCCTGGATCCCTTGATATCGACTCCTATATAATTAATTGAAGGGAACATTCCTGCCATCCCCATGGTATATTCTCCCTTGCCGCAGCCCAGCTCAAGTATAATGGGATTATTGTTGCCGAAAATTTCCTTCCATTTACCCTTATTGGCATGATCCTTTCCAAACACTTCCTTAAATGCTGGCTGGAGGACATTTGGAAAATCTTCCATCTCGGAAAACTTTTTTAGTTTACCCTTACCCACTGATACAGCTTTACTGGTTTGGATTCTTTTCTATCCGGAGCCCGACATCCAGGATGAATGGAAGGTTCTCGGTCCGCATGGCCTGTTTATAACTGAAACTGTACTTCCCTTCCTGGGCGAACCTGATATTCTGCTTGTACAGCTGGCTGAGATCCCAAATATCGCCCAGGCCGCTTCCGTACCATTTACCCTTCCCGTCAGCCAGCAGGACCTCAACGGTATCGGTAAGTGTATGTCCGGAAGGGGCTGTGGTTTCTATGAAGAGGTACAGGTTCCGAAGCGGGTACATACTTGTATTCCTGATATTGATGTAGAGATTATGAAGGGAAACAGTATCCTCGATAAATACTTCGAAACGAACCGGCTCATGGGAGCTCCATACACCATCGGGGATTTTGATATTCTTCTCATAGACCATGTCCTGGTCACAGGCAACCAGCAGACAGCCAATCAGTAATCCCAGTGCCAGCTTGCTATGGTTCATTACCCCTTTTTCTTTTTATTCTTCCTGGATTTCCGGGATCTTTTCTGATATTTTTTCTTATCCAGCCTCGAAGGATCTTCATTATGAAAGCCCATATCTACTTCCGGAATAAGGGATTGATTGACATTTTCGTGTTCAATCAGCTCCTTTATCTTGTTTCCTTTACGGTTCTGACTGATTATTTCATTGACCCGTTCTACCGGTACCGGCACGAGATTGGTACTGGTCTCCTTTTCATATGAATACCACATAAGTCCGCGGTAAACATCCGTTTTCTGGTAATAGGCCGTACCGTTCTCAAGCTCCAGGACAGTATTCTTATCGGGGAAATCCTTCTGGGCGTCCACATAGGAGTGAAGTTCATAATTAAGGCAACATTTCAGTTTCCCGCACTGTCCAGCCAGTTTCTGTGGATTAAGTGACACCTCCTGGTACCTGGCCGCATTGGTTGTGACTGAAACGAAATTGTTGATCCAGCTGGCACAACATAATTCACGTCCGCAGGAACCTATGCCGCCTATCCTGCCTGCTTCCTGACGGGCACCTATCTGTTTCATCTCGATACGGATCTTAAATTCATCAGCCAGTACCTTTATCAGCTCCCTGAAATCTACCCTCTCATCCGCGATATAATAAAAAATAGCTTTTGTCTTGTCCCCCTGGTATTCAACATCAGAGATCTTCATAGCCAGTTTCAGGTCTTCAGCAATCTGTCTTGTCCTTATCATTGTTGAATCCTCCAGGACAATGGCCTCTTTCCATTTATCGGTATCAACCGGCTTGGCTTTTCGGTAGATTTTCCTGAGTTCTTCCGGATCAAAGCTAATTCCATTCTTTTTCATCTGCCGGATCACCAGTTCACCTGTCAGTGAAACGATTCCTATATCATGACCCGGAGAAGCTTCAACAGCAACTATGTCCCCCCTTGATAACCTGAGTGCGTTAACATTCCTGTATATACCTTTCCTGGTATTCTTGAAGCGGATCTCAGCGACCTCATTAAAAGCTGAAGCCAAAGGCAGATCCTTCATCCAGTTATATATATCAAGCTTGCTGCAGCCACTGATTAACAAATCCTTCTGGTTTGTAATCATTCCCCTGTTTTCGCAATACCTGCTTTTATCCTCTCTCATTAATCCGGGCATTTAAATCAGGAAGTAAATTTAGAGAAAAATTATGAATCCGCTCCGGGGATACTCATTCTGATCAGGAAGGTGTATGCTGTTAAGTGGGTTTCCGGGGCCTGATCAACCCGGACAGTTTAAGGGACATATCGAGAAAGACTATTCTTGCATATGCATTTGCTTCAATATGGTTATGAGCCAGGTTCAAAGCTGAATATATTCCCTCAATGTTACCTGGGTTGACAAAAGCCGAAAATTTCTCTGAAAATTCCCTCTCCTTCTGAGTCACTACTGCCAGTTCTTTTTCTTTTATATTCATCAGGAAATTTTCCCTGATCATCCTTATGGCATAAACAAGAAAATTTTTTTGCCGTTCACGCCCCAGTGAAGATATCTCTTCCACCCAGTTCAATATTTCAGGTATTTTTGCCATGTATGCCAGCCTCATCATCTTAATAAACATTTCCAAAACCTGATCAGGAGTGCTTGTGGACTGTATGTATTCCAGGGCCCTGTTATAGTTACCTGCTGAGAGGGCAGCTATCCCTTCTATTCCAGATCCTTCTTGTTCAAACCTGTCCTGCAGGCACTTTATGAGTTCGGATTGGCCGATAGCCGGAACTTTAATAATCTGGGTCCTTGACAGCACGGTGGGCAACATACTGTCAGTATTCTCCACAACCATTATGAAAAGTGTTTTTGAAGGTGGTTCCTCGATGATCTTTAACAATTTATTGGCTGATGGCGGGTTCATCTTTTCAGGCAGCCAGATGATCATTATCTTATAGTCTGATTCAAAGGACTGAAAACTCAGTTTCCGGAGGATGGCAGCACTTTCATATACATTAATTATTCCCTGCTTGTTTTCCATACCGATAAATTCATACCATGCCTGAGGAATGATATATGGATCCTCCGAGACGAAAGACCTCCACTCATCGATAAAATCATCGCTTACAGGATTACGATTTACTGATTTTGTTGTTGCTACCGGGTATACAAAATGCAGGTCAGGATGCACCATTCTGCCGGCCTTATGGCAGGAAGGGCATTCACCGCAGGAATCATCATCTTTTTTATCCTCGCACAATATGTACCGGGCATAAGCCAGGGCAAGCGGGAAAGTCCCGTATCCACCTTTTCCCAGGAACATCTGGGCATGAGGTAACCTGTTTTCCCTTACATTCCTGATCAGCCTTTTCTTTATTGCTGCCTGTCCGATAACCTCCCTGAACTGCATGCGAAATTCTTTAATTTCAGAAAGAGTAAAATTAAAATACTTTTATAACTTTGCGCATCTCTTGAACAACAAAAAATATATATAATGCAAAGCATTGACAATTATAACTTTAACGGTAAAAAAGTTATTATGAGAGTGGACTTTAATGTCCCGCTTAATAATGCATTTGAGGTGACTGATGATAGCAGGATCAGAGCAGCCATACCCACCATAAATAAAATTCTCGATGAGGGTGGGGCATGCATCCTGATGTCTCACCTTGGCAGGCCCAAGGAAGGTCCGGAAGAAAAGTTTTCGCTGCGTCATGTTGTCTCCAGGCTGTCTGAGCTCAGTGGCAGAACAGTGAGGTTTGCAGACGACTGCATAGGTGAAAATACCCTCAGTCTTAAAAAGGGACTTAAACCGGGAGAGATATTACTGCTTGAGAATCTCAGGTTTTACAAGCAGGAGACAAAAGGAGATGAAAACTTTGCTTCCTCTCTGGCCGAAGGAGCAGATGTATATGTTAATGATGCATTCGGAACAGCCCACAGGGCTCATGCTTCCACTACTATTGTAGCCAGGTTTTTCCCTGAGGACCGGATGTTCGGTTACCTGATAAGCAGCGAGCTCTCCAGCATGGACAGGGTGCTGCACCAACCTCAGGGCCCCTTCACTGCTGTTATGGGAGGCGCCAAGGTATCGGATAAGATCCTGATCATTGAAAACCTTCTCGCCAAGGTAGACAACCTGATCATTGGCGGCGGAATGACCTATACTTTCATAAAGGCACAGGGAGGTAACATAGGATCCTCACTCTGTGAAGAAGACTCTCTTGACCTTGCTCTGGACCTGATCCGGAAAGCAAAAAAGCAAAATGTAAATCTTTACCTGCCTGTCGATAATATTGCGGCTTCTGCGTTTGACAATGAAGCTGAAACCCGGCTGACCCCTACCGACCAGGTTCCCGGGGGCTGGATGGGACTCGATATTGGTCCGCAGACCATTGATCTTTTCAGCAGGGTTATTTCCGAATCCAAAACCATCCTCTGGAACGGCCCCATGGGAGTTTTCGAGATGAGCAATTTCCAGACAGGAACAAAAAGCGTTGCTGAATCCATTGCCCGGGCGACAAGGGCAGGCGCATTCAGCCTGGTTGGAGGAGGAGATTCTGTGGCAGCCATAAACAAATATCACCTTCATGACAGTGTTAGTTATGTCTCTACCGGGGGTGGCGCCATGCTCGAATATATTGAAGGAAAAGAGTTACCCGGGATTGCGGCCATTCAGGAATAGGTCCTGAAAACTTAATACTGTATCGTGTACAATGAGCTCATCTCCAGAGTATTTGAAATAAAGGATGAAGCTTCATTCAGGGAAACCGCACTCGAAATCTTCAGACTGCAGTCCAGGCACAACCCCGTGTACCGGGAATATATCCGTAGTCTTAAGCGAAATCCGGAAGATGTCAGGGAACTAAGCGAAATACCATTCCTGCCTGTTGAATTCTTCAGATCCCATAAGGTCCTGATGGAAGGAATTACCGTAAAAAGGGTATTCGAAAGCAGTGGTACCGGAACAGGTCTCAGGAGCAGGCATTATATCGCCGATACCGGCTTGTATGAAAAGAGTTTCATATCCACCTTCAGGCATTTCTATTCCGACCCCCGCAGGTATTGCATACTTGCCCTGCTGCCCTCATACCTGGAGCGTAAAAATTCCTCCCTGGTATATATGGCCGATGGACTGATCCGGATGAGTGCACATGCGGGCAGTGGTTTCTTCCTTGATAATACGGGCGAACTTATTGAATTAATCACCAACTGCGAAGAACAACAGATCCCCTGCCTGCTCCTGGGGGTCAGTTTTGCCCTTCTTGACCTCGCCGAACATTTCAGTTTAGCTCTCGACCACACCATCGTTATGGAAACCGGGGGAATGAAAGGCAGGAGGGAAGAGATTACCAGGGAGGCAATGCACAGCCTGCTGGAATCAAGATGGGGGATCTCACAGGTCCATTCAGAATACAGCATGACCGAATTGCTTTCTCAGGCATATTCAAAAGGGAAGGGTCTTTTTCGATGCCCGTCCTGGATGAAAATAATGGTCCGCGACATATACGACCCCTTCTCTTATCTTCCTCCCGGTGTGAACGGTGCTATTAACATCATAGATCTCGCCAATATTTACTCATGCTCATTCATTGAAAGCAGGGATCTTGGTAAACTGCTGCCAGATGGCAGTTTCAAGGTATCTGGCCGTTTGGATAACAGCGACATCAGGGGCTGTAATCTGCTGGTCTCCGAATGAGCATCAGACCGGATAAAAAGCATCCCTTATATGCTCAATCTGCAGGTCATCCCTGTCTGAGCAGACAAAAATCACATCGAAGCGTACCGGTTTTGTCAGCCTGTGTTCCCAGATATAAGCCTCTGCTGTACGGATTATCCGCCCCTGTTTTTTCCTGTTTACTGCATCTTCAGGCCTTTCACAGCTTCCCCAAAGCATGGTCTTAACCTCTGTAATAACGATGAACTCATCTGTTTCAGAAATAATATCCACCTCCATGCTACCCTTGCGCCAGTTCCTTGCACGAATTATGTGTCCCCTTCCCTCCAGGAACCGGACTGCCCTTTCTTCGTTTTTCCTGCCTGATTCTATATGATTCATACCCGGTACAGTTTAATCCGGGAAGCCTGTAATTATATGCCAGCAGATTCCCTTATTTAAGGATGAAACTTAAGTGAGCTTCCCTCAGGTGATACTTTCAGGCTGGCCTTCCTCCCTATTATCAGTGCATGATTGGGATCCTGGTGGCCGGCCGGAAAGGCAAATCCTACAGGATATCCATAGGGCTCTACTGCAGAAGATATGATGCGGTAAGCATCCTTTCCGAATGATGTTTCATTATCATGCATATCAGTCATATAACCTGCAATTAACCCGCTGAGACCCTCAAGGAACCCGCTGGCTTTCAGATTCATCATCATCCTGTCGATATGATAAAGGTATTCATCCACATCTTCCAGGAAGAGTATCCTGTTCCCGGTCTTATACTGCCAGGGAGTGGCCTGAAGAGAATAGATCACCGATAAATTCCCGCCAATAAGCTCACCCGAAGCATGTCCTTCTATATTCAGCGGATGTGCCGGGAAATGATAATCTTCAATCTGATGGAAAAGGGCTTTATACAGGCTGTCTGCAGAGGTATTTATTTCGGGCTCCCCGGCGCGGTAACTGAAAGGCATCATGGCATGCATGGCCTCCACCCCTTCCCGGTTAAACAGGGCATGAAGTGCAGTAATATCACTGTACCCAATAAGCCAGCAGGGCTGTTTTTTGAATCCTTCCAGATCGAGCGAATTCAGCAACCTGACGGTCCCGTATCCACCCCTGCAGCAAAAGATGGCCTTAATACCCGGATCATCAAGTGCTTTCTGCAATAAAGCGAGGCGGGTGGAATCATCACCGGCAAACTGGTTGTTGCGGCTGAACAGCTCCGGTTCTGCCTGTACTTCCAGTCCCCATTCCCGGGTGGCCAGGTCAAGGAAATCCTGTATCTCGCTTTCAAGAATGGCCCGGGCAGGGGCCACCAGTGCCACCCTGTCTCCTTTCTGTAATTTACGCGCCCGGATCATAGCCTGCATTAACCAATAATATACCTGCTAATATACATGCTATTTTTCTACTATCTTTGTCGGAATCAGCAGCAGCTTGTAAAATTCCTAATTCAGCCCCTTAAATGAAGAAGTATAAAAGACACCTGATTACCGCAGCCCTTCCCTATGCCAACGGCCCGGTCCATATAGGCCATCTCGCAGGGGTATATATCCCGGCAGACATTTATACCAGATACCTCAGGTTAAAAAAGGAAGATGTAATATTCGTCTGCGGATCAGATGAACATGGTGTTCCCATAACACTAAAAGCCCGCAAGGAGGGTATCAGTCCACAGGACGTTGTTGACAAATACCACGAACTGAACAAAAAAAGTTTTGAAAATTTCGGTATTTCCTTTGATATATTTCACCGAACCACAGCTCCCACTCATTATAAAACGGCTTCCGGATTTTTCAGGAAACTGTATGACCAGGGTGAATTTCTGGAAAAAACCGCTGAGCAATACTATGACAGCGAAGCAGAACAATTCCTGGCCGACAGGTATATTACCGGTACCTGTCCGCATTGCAGCCATGATTCAGCCTATGGTGATCAGTGCGAGAACTGTGGTACTTCACTGAGTCCTGCCGACCTTATCAACCCCCGATCAACCATCAGCGGCAGCCAGCCTGTTCTTAAGGAAACCAGGCACTGGTACCTTCCCCTTGACAGCTACGAACCCTTCCTCAGGCAATGGATACTGGAAGAAAACAAACACTGGAAAACCAATGTATACGGGCAGTGCAAATCCTGGATTGACGGCGGACTGGAAGCCAGGGCCGTTACCAGGGACCTCGACTGGGGAATTCCTGTTCCTGTGGAAGGTGCTGAAGGTAAAGTGCTTTATGTCTGGTTCGATGCCCCAATAGGTTACATCTCGGCTACCAAGGACCTCACTCCGGACTGGGAGAAATACTGGAAGGATCCGCAGAGCAGGATGATACATTTCATAGGGAAAGACAATATTGTATTTCATTGCATTATTTTCCCTGCCATGCTTAAATCAGAAGGATCATATATCCTTCCGGAAAACGTACCTGCCAATGAATTCCTGAACCTTGAAGGGGATAAGATCTCAACTTCAAGGAACTGGGCGGTCTGGTTGCACGAATACCTGGATGATTTCCCCCAGCAGAAAGATGTGCTGAGATATGTTCTCTGTGCCAACGCCCCGGAAACCAAAGACAATGATTTCACATGGAAGGACTTCCAGGCCAGGAATAATAATGAACTGGTTGCCATTCTGGGAAATTTTGTCAACCGTACCCTTGTCCTGACCCACAACTATTTCGACGGGATTGTGCCTGAACTGACAGACCCTGACAGCTACGACCGGTCTGTATTGAATGAAATGAAATCATGCAGGCTCAAAGTAGAATCGGCTCTTGATAATTTTCGCTTTCGTGAAGCACTTAAGGAAGCTATGATCCTGGCACGAATCGGCAATAAATACCTGGCCGACAAGGAACCCTGGAAACTGATCAAAACCGATGAAAAACCGGTCAGGAATATCCTGAATGTCTCCCTGCAGATCACGGCAAATATTTCTGCATTGATAGAACCCTTTCTGCCGGATACTACAAAAAAGTTACAGGAGTTTTTAAATATCTCCGCCATAGACTGGCAGGATATCGGAAATCCCTCGCTGATGGATCCCGGGCACAGGATCAACAAATACAGGCTGCTTTTTGATAAAATAGAGGATAAAACCATACAAAAACAACTGGACAGGCTGGAGGGGATTAAAAAGGAAAATGAATCGGCCGGGAAAGGACTGCTGCCCCGGAAGAATCAGATCAGTTATGATGATTTCAGTAAGATGGATATACGTATTGCCACCATCCTGCATGCCGAGAAAATCCCTAAAACAGATAAGCTGATTAAGCTGAGCCTTGATACGGGTATGGATAAACGATGCGTTGTTTCAGGTATTGCTGAATACTTCGACCCTGCAACGATCATAGGCAGGAAGGTGTGCATACTGGCCAACCTTGAACCGAGAAAAATCAGGGGTATAGAATCTCACGGGATGATATTGCTGGCTGAAAATCCTGAGGGCAGCCTGATCCTGGTTTCACCGGATGATGGTGCAGTCAACGGGGCAAGCGTGAAATAGTTCATTCACTGTATAACCAGGCCTTATCATTGAGTTCGGAACGGACTGCCGTAAGTTGGGTTTCCGATTCCTGCCTGTCTGCAGAAGAAAAGACCGATACCCTGTACTTATTGCTCCCGGTAAACAGCAGCCTGGCTTCATAGCCACTGTCCCTCATAATCCTAATCTGCTCCCGTGCATTGGCAAAATCTTCATAGCTTCCAACAATAATATGATAACGGCTTACTTCCGGTACTATATCGGCGACATCCTTCTGCTCATCGGTACTGACAGTCCTGACGGGGTTATCTCCGGTTACCAATTCGGTACTGTCCTTTTTGAAAGGATTAACGGAACTGATATTAAAATTCCCGTTATTCATACTTCCCGACCGGAAAGCAATTATTACCGCTGCAGTAAGAACACTGGCTGCCACGGCTGCATAAACCCATTTCCTGATCACAGCACGATCCGGGGAGCCACCCCTTGCATCGCCCTGCATCCTGAGCTTTCTGGCAGGCATGGGACTGACCTCACCGAGATACCTCACGAACGATAAACCATAGGATTCAAGCATGAGGTTTGCACTCAGTTCCGGCTGAAACTGTATCAGTTGTTTACTGTCAGTATAAAAATAACCCAGATCATCCAGTAGGTATTTACTGCCGGTGAAAAGGGTTGATTTGATTTCTTTTACCAGTTTTTCTATAGCTTTCTTTGCATCCCCGTAATCAATTTTTTCCTTACGGGCCAGGTAAGCCGTAAGCAGTCCGTCATTGTACCGCAGGTCCCTGTTAAAAATCAGTGATTTTGCCGGGGGATAAATGGACCTGCTTGTATAATTAATCTCTGCCGGCTGATAATTCGCTACCAGTGCACCGATTCCCGGTATTATGACGCAATCATGCTCATACAATAGCTCCAGTATGTTTCCTGCCAGGTTCATTTCAGTAAAGACAAAAGTAACCAAAAAATAACTTCCTGGAATTATTCTGATAGGTAATTATTATCTTAGTGCGTCTGTTAAAATATTTAAGTCTATGGAAGCAATCAGAATGGTGGATCTTAAGGGGCAGTATCTCAATATTAAAGATGAAATTGATGCTGCCATTAAAGAAGTTTTTGATGACACCACATTTATTAAAGGTCCGCAGGTAGCCAGATTTGAGGAAGAAATGGCTGCCTATCTCGATGTTAACCAGGTAATTGGCTGTGCCAATGGGACAGATGCCCTGATGCTGGCTTTAAAAGCCCTGGACCTGGAACCGGGTGATGAGGTAATAACCAGTCCCTTTTCATTTATTTCAACCATTGAAGTCATAAAACTGCTCAGGCTGGTTCCAGTACTGGCTGACATAACAAAGGACACCTTCAATATTGACCCTGCTGAAATCGAACGTAACATTACCGATCGTACCAGGGCCATCATCCCTGTTCATCTTTTCGGCCAGTGCGCCAATATGTTCCCCATCCAGAAGCTGGCTAAAGAGCATGATCTGTTTGTCATTGAGGATGCCGCCCAATCACTGGGGGCGGATTACATTTTCCCAAACGGAAAAAAGAAGAAATCCGGGACTATCGGGGATATTGGCTGCACATCATTTTTCCCTTCAAAGAATCTTGGTTGTTATGGAGACGGGGGTGCCCTGTTTACTGATAATGAGGATCTTGCCCAGAAAATCAGGTCCATCTCCAATCATGGAATGAAGGAAAGGTATTATTATGAAGAGGTCGGGGTGAACTCGCGCCTGGACAGCCTCCAGGCTGCCATCCTGAGTGTTAAACTTAAGTACCTGGATGCTTACGGCGAGGCAAGACAGAAAGCTGCTGCTTTCTATGATGAACGACTGGATCCGATTCCCTGTCTCAGGATCCCTTCCCGCGCAGATCACTCCAATCATATTTTCCATCAGTACAGCATCTTACTGTATAGTTGCAGCAGGGATGAGCTTAAGGATTACCTTCATGAACATGCTATCCCCTCGGCTATATATTATCCTGTCCCGTTGCACCTCCAGCAAGCCTATAAGGACCTTAAACACAAAGCAGGTGATTTCCCGGTCGCCGAACAAATATCCGAAAGCATACTTTCTCTTCCCATGCATACGGAGCTGACAACCGAACAACTGGAATACATTACCGGCCACATTCAGAAATTTACCGGATACAAGTAAGCATACTATATGGAAAAAGAATATTTTGCCCATGAAACGGCAGTAATTGATGAGGATTGCTCAATCGGCAAAGGTACCAGGATATGGCATTTTACACATATAATGAGTAATGCTGTTCTGGGTGAAAACTGTAACCTGGGACAGAATGTGCTTGTCTCCAGTGATGTGGTACTTGGTAAAAATGTAAAGGTTCAGAATAATGTTTCCATATATACAGGCGTTATCTGTGAGGATGATGTTTTTCTGGGACCTTCCATGGTATTTACCAATATTATCAATCCCAGGTCTGCCATAATAAGAAAAAATGAATATGTACAGACCCTTGTTGCTAAAGGAGCGACAATAGGAGCCAATGCTACCATTATCTGCGGCAACACGCTTGGTAAATATTGCTTTATAGGGGCCGGTGCAGTAGTTAACAAGCCGGTAAAGCCCTATTCACTTGTAGTCGGAAATCCCGCCCGCCATATAGGCTGGATGAGTGAATACGGACACCGCCTCATTTTTAATAAGGAAGGACTGGCCGTTTGTCCCGAAAGCAAAGAGAGGTACAGACTGCATAATGGTGAGGTGGAGAAGATCGAAAATTGATTGTATATTTGCCATCTCAAAGACAGCTTATGGGCCAGGGAAATAATAATTTTGCCATAATCGGAGTTGCCGGATATATCGCTGTCAGGCATTTGAGAGCTATTAAGGAGACCGGCAATAACCTTCTTGCAGCACTTGATCTTCATGACAGCGTTGGAATAATTGATTCCTATTTTCCCGATGCCGATTTTTTTGTTGAGTTTGAACGCTTTGACAGGCACATCGATAAACTTCGCAGGGAAGGCAGGCAGGTTGATTATGTGAGTATCTGTTCTCCAAATTACCTGCATGATTCTCATATCCGGTTTGCCCTGAGAAGCGGCTCCCATGCTATTTGTGAAAAACCTGTTGTATTGAATCCCTGGAACATCGATGCCCTTATCGATTATGAAAAAGAGACCAGTAAAAGGGTTTACAACATCCTGCAGCTCCGCCTTCATCCTTCAATACAGGTCCTTAGAAAATCCATACTGAATAATTCCAGCAAAAAGGTACATGATGTTGACCTGACATATATAACCAGCCGGGGCAACTGGTATCATTATTCATGGAAGGGAAATCCCATCAAATCAGGGGGTGTGGCTACCAATATCGGGGTTCATTTTTTTGATATGCTCATTTGGATATTTGGTGATGTCAAAGAAAACATTATCCACCTGTGCCAGGATGATAAAGCAGCAGGATTTCTGCGTCTTGAGCGGGCCAGTATACGTTGGTTCCTGAGTATTGACTATAACGATCTTCCTGATTCCGTCAAGGCTACATCCCAGAGAACATTCCGCAGTATTATCATGGACAATGAAGAGATAGAATTCAGTGATGGTTTCACTGATCTGCATACAAAATCATACCAGGAAATACTTGCCGGAAGGGGATTCCTGCTGGAGGATGTCAGAAAATCCATTGACACTGTTTATACGATCAAGAATGCCAGGCCTGATCCTCCTGCAAAGGATTATCATCCCTTCCTGGAAAAATTATTGTAAGACGAAATGCTAAAATTTCATGTACGAGGAAATCAGAAACAAACAGAAGAAAATAGCCGTATTAGGACTCGGTTATGTTGGCCTTCCCATTGCTCTTGAATTTGCAAAGAAAGCAAAGGTTATCGGTTACGATATTAAAGAAGACAGGATCTCCCTGATGGGCAAGAAAATTGATCCGAGCAATGAGCTTGCAGCTGATGCTTTTAATGAATGTGATATTGAATTCACATCCGGTAAGGAAAAGCTTTCTGAAGCCAGTTTCTATATAGTTGCTGTTCCAACACCCATAGATCAGCATAAGCTTCCGGACCTTGAGCCACTGCTGCTGGCAACCCGGACGGTCAGCGAATACCTTGACAAGGGTGATTACGTGGTCTATGAATCCACTGTTTATCCAGGATGTACCGAAGAAGACTGTCTTCCTATCCTTGAAAAGGGTTCCGGACTTAAAGCAGGGCGGGATTTCAAGGTGGGTTTCTCCCCCGAAAGAATAAATCCGGGTGATGACAAGCACACCCTGGCCAATATAGTTAAGGTCACATCCGGTATTGACCCGGAATCAGCCGAAGAGATCGCACAGGTATATGAAATGATCATTACTGCGGGGGTATACCGGGCCAGTTCCATCAAGGTAGCAGAGGCTGCCAAAATCATTGAAAACACACAGAGGGATATTAATATCGCCTTTATGAATGAATTATCGATGATCTTCAACCATATGAACATCAACACATACGAGGTTCTAGAAGCGGCAGGATCAAAATGGAACTTTCTCCCATTTTTTCCCGGACTGGTAGGAGGTCACTGCATCGGTGTTGATCCGTACTATCTTTCATACAAGGCCCGGCAGTTCGGTCATCATGCACAGATCATCAATTCAGGAAGGTCTATCAATGATGGAATGGGCTCATATGTAGTTAAGGAAGTAATAAAAGAATTGATTGCCTCAGGAAAAACTGCACGTGAATTGAAAGTGCTTATTATGGGTGTCACATTTAAAGAGAATGTCAGTGACATCAGGAATTCCAAGGTGGCGGACCTTGTAGCGGAATTCCAGGCTTTCGGCCTGAATGTTGCCGTTACTGATCCGCATTGTGATTCCGATGAAGTAAAAAAAGAATACGGATTCAGCCTGGTGTCTGAACTCTCACCGCCTTACGATGTCATAGTCCTTGCTGTTAATCACGATGAATACCTGGAATATCCCGAATCATTTTTCCTGGAAAATGGTACGGATAATCTACTGATAGTAGATATAAAGGGAATTCTCAGGAAAAAATTCAATTTTAAAAATTACTGGAGCTTATAAATGAAGGGGATGATACTGGTAACAGGCGGAACAGGGTATATAGGTTCACATACCTGTGTTGAACTAATTGAAGCCGGTTATGAGCTTGTCATCATCGATAATCTGTCCAATTCACGCAGGGAAGTCCTGCAGGGCATTCATGAAATTACCGGGCATACACCTCATTTTGAGGAATTTGACCTGTGCAACCATAAGCTTGTATCCGAATTTTTTCAACAGTACCGGGATATTCAGGCTGTCATCCATTTTGCTGCATTCAAATCGGTTGGTGAATCAGTCCAAAAACCCCTCGAATACTATGAAAATAACATAGTATCACTGTGCAACCTTCTCAGGGAAATGAAGAATACCGGGATCAGGAACCTGGTTTTTTCTTCCTCCTGCACGGTTTACGGAGAACCGGACCACCTGCCTGTCACCGAATTATCTCCTGTTAAGAAGGCAAACTCGCCCTATGGGAATACCAAACAATTATCCGAAGAGATCATAGAGGATGTTATTCGATCCGGCAGCCCGCTGTGTGCTGTTTCCCTCAGGTATTTTAACCCCATCGGGGCCCATCCCTCCGGACTGATCGGTGAGCTCCCGCAGGGCATTCCTAATAATCTTGTTCCTTTTATCACCCAGACCGCTGCAGGTTTGCTGGATGAATTACAGGTTTTCGGCGATGATTATAATACCCCGGATGGTACAGCCATTCGCGATTATATCAATGTTGTCGATCTGTCAAAGGCACACGTGGTAGCTGTTGAAAGCTTACTGGAACATAATAATACTTCAGAATATAAAGTTTATAACCTTGGAACCGGTGAGGGAGCAACGGTCCTGGAGGTTATCAGGTCATTTGAAAAAGCTACCGGTATAACAATAAAATACAGGATTACCGGCAGGCGGGAAGGAGATGTTGAAAAGGTATTTGCCGATACCTCACTGGCCAACAGGGAACTAGGGTGGAAATCAATGATTTCCCTGGAAGAGACCCTCCTGTCGGCCTGGAACTGGGAAAAGAAATTCAGGGAACTGGAATAAAATGGAGAAATCAATACTTATAACGGGTGGTTGTGGATTCATAGGATCACATGTGGTCAGGCTTTTCACAAATAAATACCCAGAATACCAGGTGATCAACCTGGATGATCTTACCTATGCGGGTAACCTCGAAAACCTGGCCGATCTGGAATCCGCCCCTAATTACCGTTTCATTAAGGGTGACATTTCTGATCATGAATTCATTCGTTCTCTGTTTACAGAAATAAAACCGGACGGAGTCATACATCTCGCGGCCGAATCCCATGTGGACAGGTCCATACTCGACCCCTTGTCTTTTATAAGCACCAATATAATCGGGACGGTTAACCTGCTTGATGCCGCACGAATGATCTGGAAGGAATCTTCGGACAGCAAACTGTTTTACCATATTTCCACCGACGAGGTCTACGGCTCCCTTGGATCTGAAGGAAGTTTCACCGAAACGACCTCCTATGACCCCCGGAGCCCATATTCAGCTTCCAAGGCCAGCTCCGATCACCTGGTGAGGGCCTGGTTCCATACATACCAGCTTCCCGTTGTACTCTCGAATTGCTCCAATAATTACGGTCCCAACCAGTTCCCTGAAAAACTGATACCTCTTTCCCTGATAAATATTAAAAACAATAAGGAAATCCCAATATACGGGAAGGGCGAAAATATCCGCGACTGGCTGTATGTTATGGATCATGCCCTGGCCATCGATCTGATCTTTCACAGGGGCAGACTGGGTGAAACTTATAATATCGGGACTTCCAACGAATGGAAAAACATTGACCTGATCAGGCTGCTGTGCGAGCTTATGGATGAAAAACTCCACCGTCCCCCCGGTACTTCCGCATCCCTGATCACCTTTGTGAAAGACAGGCAGGGTCATGACCTGAGGTATGCAATAGATTCCCGTAAAATACAGACTGAACTTAACTGGTCCCCAACGGTGGATTTTCGCCAAGGACTTGAACTGACAGTTGACTGGTACCTGCAGAATCAGCCGTGGGTGGATCATGTCCTGACCGGGGAGTATTCATCATATTATGAGAAGCAGTACCGTCAGCGGTAAATCATATAAAATGTACAAGCAGCTTCTTTCCATGGTAGCATGCCTGATCATCGCATGGAGTGCATCCTCCCAGAGCTTCTTCGATGATGAATGGCTGCCAAAATACTTCCAGAATTCAGTCGATGTCATTCTGAATAATAATGTTCCGGACCCACTATTGCCCGTGTATGAGATACAAATAGATCCCGACAGCATCATAAACAATGTCCTGCCCACCCACTTCGGCAACAATGCGAACGGATGGATGCATTTTGACTGGAAAATACCAGGCAACCGGTCTATGAAGAACTGGAAAAATGCCAATATACAATTCATGCGTATGCCCGGCGGGAACTGGTCGAATCAGTATTTCTGGACCATGGAAGTACCCTTTCCGGTCAAGGAGGAATATGTGGATCCCAAAACTGCCAGCTGGATCATGACCAGTGATGATTTTATGGCCCTGGCCGATTCCCTGGATGCCGAACCTGTAATATGCATTAATTATTCCCTGGCACGATATGCAGATGTTGAAAACCCTGTTGAGATGGCAGCCGGTTATGCAGCTGACTGGGTCAGAAGGGTAAATATTGAGCTTGGAAAGGATGTCAGATACTGGGAGATAGGGAATGAAAACTTCGGGCCGTGGATAGCAGGATGGGTCGTTGACGGGGATACCACAGACGGGGATGAGTATGGAAGATATTTCAATGTCTTTGTGGATTCTATGAAGGCAGTAGATCCCACTATAAAAATCGGGGCCCAGGTTGTTCCGGAGGATAATGGTATTGTTACTTACGGAGGATACAACTGGTGGAACAAACAGGTGCTGCCTCTTGTGATCGATAAAGCAGATTTTCTGATCTGTCATGACTATTTCGTGTGGGCCGAAGATCAGAGGACAATTCCTGTGGAAGATATACTTGCTGCTGTTGACATGATTGGCACGGATAAACAGCTTATTGAAGATAATGTTGAAAAATATACGGACAAACCCAGGGATTTCCTGCCTGTCACCATGACCGAGTTTAACTTCAGGGGAGGATTGAAGGTAATTTCTCATTTATCAGGTGTATTCATGAGCCAGGCAATTGGGGAATTCATCAGGCATGGTTATGATCTGCCCCTGATCTGGGACATGATTAACGGATATGAGGAAGAACGCGGTGATCATGGTATCCTTTCCAAAAGTGAACCAGGGGTTGAGGACTACACTCCTCATGCCTCTTTTTTTGTCTATTACTATTACCAGAAGTATTTCGGCGACAGGATGGTTCACAGCCAAACGGATAACCCGGATATTAAGGTATACGCTTCAGAGTTTTCTTCCGGTGAACAGGGAATGGTCATCGTCAATTTGTCGAATGAGGGAAGTAAGATCCGTATACAGTCAGAGGATACCTCAGTATATGAGAGCATGGTCTGGCATACCGTATCATCATCAGACCTGGAAAACAGGTGGTTTGCGATTAACGATATCCAGCCAGATAATATGCTGAACGGACCGGAAAACTACGAAGATATTTTACCCTATTATAAAAGTATTGAGGGGGATGTCCCGGAACTGGTCCTCAAACCTTACAGCATTAATTACCTGGTGCTGACTAACGCGGGAATAGATATCAAAGGTCAGTCCAATCCGGTGAGCATCCGCACAAGTCCCGACCTATCGGATCAACTCCATGATACGCTTAAGGTATCCTATGACCCGGCCGGGGGTTCCCTGAACCTGAAGTGCACACTGAAGCATTCAGGATATTATCGCATAGATTTGTATAATGTTACCGGCAGCCTCGTATCAAGGATAGATGAGGGAATAAGCCTCACAGACCAGTTCACTGTCATCCGCCAGGCCGGCAGCCTGCCGGCAGGGATCTATTTTATCAGGATAGCAGATGATGCCGGAGTGAGGGAAGTGGAGAAAGTTATCATCTATTAATTACCGGACTATTCCACCGTAGTAGATTTATTTCCAACGACCCCTAATTTCGACTCAAATCACGAGTGTTTTTCTCTGTCCCTGTCGGTGGAACTAAAATCATCCAACCTGTGGTTATCACCCTATTCTCCATACCAACAGGAACTCTTTGATATCATCTCAAAGTACCATGAAGAAGAGGGATGGAACTTCAAACGGATATCAGACTGGTTGGTAGAGAACAATTACCTGACCCCAAGAGGTAAGGTTTTTACTCATACCCACATCTGGTCAATATATGTTATGAAGATTAGGAGTGTTACTCGGTTCAGTCGGGAATTTGACCATGTTATTACCGATATGAAGGTGGATCAACTGAACTAAGTAACCTAGGAGTCAAACTGCACGAACGTGCAGTTTGACATATTTCAGGTTCTCCGGGGACACCCATCATTTTCTTCAGGATTGTCGATCTGTGATAATTACCTAAGTCCCTGTCTTGGTAGGATATACATTATTAAGGGTCATCTCAGACTGTGCAGTCTGAGATGACTGGAGGACCCAGAAGATCCCGTCCAGAGCCTTCTCTTTCGTCTGGTGGAAGGAGAACTCCGATAAAGAAGAAAGGATGTTAATCAAGAGATTTGACATCGGAGATTCCTTACCATCAATCAGGGTGGTTATCCCTTCATTCTTGGAAGTAATTGGAACCTTATACTGATGGATGAGTTTGATAGTATTAAGGATGTCTGTGGTATTCCTCCCCAACCTGTCGATACGTAAGACAACCACCTCTGAGATATGTCCTCGTTCAATTCTATCCCGGGCTTGTCGGGGGTCATTGCATCGGTGTCGATCCTTACTATCTTTCCTATAAAGCAAAACAATACGGACATCATGCCCTGATTATCAATTCCGGAAGATCGATCAATGACGGCATGGGATCATATATTGCCAAGGAGATCGTAAAGAAACTCATCGCTGCCAGGAAAGACCTCAGGATCAGTCGTGTACTTATAATGGGAATCACTTTTAAGGAAAATGTGAGTGATATACGTAATTCCAAAGTCGTTGATGTGATCAGAGAACTCAGGGCTTTTGGCCTTATTGTTGATGTTACCGATCCCCATGCGAATGCAGATGAAGTATGGGCAGAATACGGTTTTAACCTGACTCATGAACCTGACAATAAATTATGATGTTATTGCCCTGGCTGTAAGCCATAAAGAATACCTGACCTATTCTGAATCATTTTACAGGAACCTCGGAACCGATGATTTCCTGTTTGTCGATATTAAGGGTTTATTCAGGGTGAAATATAAATTTGATAATTACTGGAGCTTATAGATGAAAGACTTAATCCTTGTAACAGGTGGTACAGGTTATATCGGATCACACACGACTGTTGAACTGATCCAGGCAGGATTTGAGGTTGTAATTGTTGACAACTTATATAATTCCAGCAGGGATGTCCTTCATGGAATACGTGAGATAACAGGATCTATTCCTCATTTTGAGGAGTTTGACCTGTGCGACTCAGACCTGGTGGATCAGTTGTTCAGAGATTATGACCATATCAAGGCGGTGATTGATTTTGCTGCTTACAAATCGGTTGGCGAATCGGTTCTGAAACCACTCGAATATTACGAGAATAACCTCAATTCACTGGTCAATCTTTTGAAAGCCATGCAGGCACATCAGGTACATCTCCTGGTATTTTCTTCTTCCTGTACGGTATATGGTGAACCCGACCTGCTGCCTGTCACGGAACAATCCCCGATAAAGAAAGCCAGTTCACCGTACGGCAATACCAAACAAATATCTGAAGAGATCATTGCTGATTTTATCCTGTCTGGTGCACCTGTTAATGCCATTTCACTCAGGTACTTCAACCCCATAGGTGCACACCCTTCAGCACTGATCGGCGAGCTTCCCCAGGGTATTCCCGACAATCTCGTTCCATTCATTACGCAGACAGCTGCAGGAATACACGATGAGCTGACGGTTTTCGGGGATGATTACAATACACCTGACGGCTCCGCCATCAGGGATTACATCAATGTGGTGGATCTGTCACAGGCACACGTAGCCGCTATTGAAATACTTTTAAGCAGAAGGGATGTGTCAGGGTATGAAGTTTTTAACCTGGGTACCGGAATGGGTGTTTCCGTGCTTGAGATTATCAGGGCCTTTGAGAAGGCTACAGGTATCAAGGTAGAATATAGGATCGCCGGGCGGCGGGAAGGAGATGTGGAAAAAGTATATGCAGATACCTCTTTTGCTAATAAGCAGCTGGGATGAGAGACCAGGATATCACTCGAAGACACCTTGCTGTCGGCTTGGAACTGGGAAAAAAAATTCAGGAACCTGGTATAATCAATTATTCCGGCACTATGATAAAGACTATTGTAATCACCGGAGGTGCAGGATTCATAGGATCACACGTAGTCAGGTTATTTGTGAGAAAATATCCCGAATACCGGATCGTTAATCTTGACCTCCTGACCTATGCCGGTAACCTGGAGAATCTGACCGATATAGAAAACAAAGCCAATTACCGGTTTATCAAAGGGGATATTGCTGATCATGATTTCATAAACAGGGTGTTCCATGAGTTTCTTCCGGACGGGATCATCCATCTCGCTGCCGAATCCCATGTTGACTGGTCGATCCTGGATCCTCTTTCTTTTATCCGGACAAATATCCTGGGTACGGTCACCCTTCTTGATGCCTCCAGGAAGGCCTGGCAGGATAATTTCGCCAATAAGTGTTTTTAACATATATCCACCGATGAGGTTTACGGCTCCCTCGGACCGGAAGGCTTTTTTACCGAATCGACCGCTTATGATCCACGAAGCCCTTACTCAGCTTCCAAGGCCAGTTCCGATCACCTTATCAGGGCTTATCACCATACTTATGGTCTGCCTGTCGTCATTTCTAACTGTTCAAACAATTACGGACCCAACCAGTTTCCTGAAAAACTGATCCCACTTGCCATCAATAATATTAAAAATGAAAAACCGGTTCCTGTCTACGGTAAAGGAGAAAATACCCGTGACTGGCTTTTTGTTGAAGACCATGCAAAGGCAATAGATTTGCTTTTTCACAGGGGAAAACCCGGTGAAACATATAATATCGGCGGAAACAATGAATGGAGGAATATTGATCTCATCAGGCTACTTTGTGATATTATGGATAAAAAACTCAGCCGCCCACCAGGTACTTCTGCAAAATTTATCACCTTCGTTAAAGACCGTGCCGGCCATGACCTTAGGTATGCTATCGATGCCTCCAAAATCAGAAATATTATGAGGAACAGTATACGAAAAGATAGCATATCATAGAATAATATACCACCTCTAAGCATACGGTCATCTTAAACTTGTTTCAGAATGACCGTATTTATTATTACAGTGTATTCCGGAAAAAAATTGATTTTTAAGAGTCTCATCTAGAGTAATACAGCTTTTTATTAAAAATCTTTCTTGAAAAAATTCTAAAATTTTTATGTTTTTAAAATAAAATATAATATATTTGTTATATATAAGTTTATATTATATAATAAAACTATGATATCAAGAGAATTACTTAAAGGATCGCTCAGATCAATTGTATTTAAACTATTGGCTGAGCACGGAAGAATGTATGGCTATGAGATAACTCAGAAAGTTGAGATTTTATCTCAGGGTAAGATCAAGCTTACCTATGGAGCCCTCTACCCCATTCTGCATAAACTTGAGAAAGATGGGGATGTGGTTGCCGATTCGGAAAATATCAATAACCGGATCAGGATATATTATAAACTAACCAATAAAGGGATGAAAAAAGCAAAAGAAAAAGTGAAGGAACTTGAAGTGTTCCTGGAGACAATTGGTTCACTGATACAATTTAAACTCAATTTAAGAAATGGCTGAACTGAGTGTGTACCAGGTGGAACAGATCAGAAAAGATCTTATAAGGGACAGCATCTCGTTATCTCACCTTTTACATGATCTGCTGGATCATATTTGTTGTGATGTTGAAAATGAGATGGATCGTGGGATCAGTTTCGAAGATGCTTATTTAAACGTTAAAAAATGGATGGGTAGAAACTGCTGTAAAAAAATCCAGGAGGAAACTTTATTATTAACCGATAATACATACCGCTTTATGAAATCAATGATGAAAGTTTTTGGCATTATTTCTCCGGCCCTGTTGGCAGTGGCTGCACTATTTAAAATCCAGCACTGGCCGGGGGGCGGTGTCATGATGACACTGGGATTTTTCATGCTCTGCTGCTTCTTTTTACCTTCAGCCATTTATGTGCTTTATATGGAAAATAAAGGGAAACGTTTCTTTCTTTATTTATCCGGCTTTATCAGTTTTTTCCCATGGATGGCAGGAACCTTGTTTAAAGTCATGCACTGGCCCGGTGCCGGTATCCTTTTAACGATCGGTATTGTGGCAATGGTCATTTTGTTTTTGCCAACGCTGCTCTATGTTAAAATCAAAGATTCCGGAAGAAGGGATTTGAATCCAGTTTATACCATTGGGGTCATGTCAGGAATGATATATCTGACAAGCCTTCTGTTTAAAATCATGCACTGGCCCGGAGCAGGTGTGATGTTTTTCTTTGGTGCTATATTGCTGGTAGTTATCTTCCTGCCGTATTACATCATTAAAGTATATAAAGCAGAAGAATACGCGGGTTTCGAATTTATCTTTCTCATTGCAGGTATCTTATGGTTCGTTCTTACCACAACGCTTTTCAATCTGAATATTTCCAGGGATATCATTGGTGATTTTGTTTTTAATCAAAAGAATCTGACCATATTAAATGAGCAAATGGAGAAAAAGAATGCAAATATGTATTCGCTTGCCGAAAAAAGCCTGGATGAGATGAGTAAAATCAATGCCGTTCAACAACAGACAAATCAGCTGATAAAATATATCGATGAACTAAAATCCGGTCTGATACAATTCAGTCTGGTCTATTCAGAGCGTGGTTCGAATGATGATCAGAATAAAATTATTGACAAGACTCCCAATTATGCCGATTACCGGACCCCATCAATATTCATGTGTGGTAAAGAATCGAATGGAAAAGCTTATGAATTGAAGTCAAAATTAACTGATTACAAATCATATGCAGGGACCCTGGTCTCCGACAGAGAAATAATCGAAAGAATTAACAGCCTGATTGATCTTGATGTTCCGGCAGATGCCCCTCCCGGTATCCATGGTTGGGAAGATTATTATTTTGGGGATGTGATACTTATTACAGCAATGGATGTATTAACAAATTACCAGTTAAGGATCAGATTAACCGAATCGGAATTGATCCAATATTTGACTGCGATACCCCAAAGCAGTGAAAAAGGGTCTATTGCAAAACTTTTAAGCCAATAACCTTTAAATTAATAATCATGAAAAATACAGTTTATATATCAGGAATATTCAGTGCCATCCTGTTAACGTCAGGAGCAATGTTTAAAATCAATCACATGGCAGGAGCAGGCATTATATTAACAATATCTATCAGCTTCTTCATACTTTTTTTCCTGCCGATTGCATTATGGAGCAACTATTCAAAGGAAAAAAAGAATGCTTACCTGTATGTCTCAATTCTGATCACCCTGGGTATATGTTTTGCTGCAGCATTGTTTAAAATCATGCACTGGCCAGGAGCAGGCATACTGCTCCCGATCGGGCTGTTAGCCCCGTTTATCATCTTCCTCCCTTCTTATATTTATTATTTTACTAAATCAACAAATAAGGATATCACTAATCTGATTGCCGTTCTGTTCTTTCTGGTTTTTGTGGCTCTGATGGATGCATTTTTATCTCTCGGGGTAAGCAAAAAAATCATTGTTAATGCTGTTTTGATCAATCATACAACTAACCAGATTACCAGAGTATTAAAGGAAAAAGATGTACGGATGTATGAGAATTTTCTCTTATCTCAGTCGATTGTGCCGGATGCCAAGCAGGTTACCGCCCTCAAAACAAGGACAGAAGAGTTATGCAATTTGATTGATGAAATGAGGTTCTCCCTTATAAAAGCCGAAGGTTTAAAAAATGAGTCCCTCATTTCCAAGACGGGAGAGATAAACGTCCGGGAATTATTGGGGAAGGATAATGCTTCACTTTCTCCAATAGCACTCTTAAATACTGATAAGGCGTTACTGCTGAAAAATCAGATTAAGGAATACAAAAACTACATCAGAAATTTAAATTTAAAAGATTTTCCCTTCAACATTGATGAAATCATAAATGTTGCGGACATTCCTCTTGATAATCACCAGGAAAACTGGGAGAATATACATTTTCGCGGACCCCTTATGATCTGGGCACTTCAAAAGCTGGATATGATAAAAATGAATGTGAAACTGGTAGAATCTGAAGTTCTTTCCACCGGATTTTCTTACAGCCCGGAGATGTAGTCGAATGGCTTTCTTCCTGCAAAAGTAATTTAAGCATTTGTTTTGTCCCGGCCTACCAGCCGGGACATCTTTTTCCCGAGGCCGGTGAAAGGATCAGGGTTTTCGGACGGGACATATATTTCCCTGCTTGTCTTGGAAGAAATCCGTTTTCAGCGGGCACACAAAGAACATAAACGTTTAAAATTCTACTCCACCGTCACTGATTTAGCCAGGTTCCTGGGCTGGTCGACATTGCAGCCCCGCTTGACGGCAATGTAGTAGGATAGAAGCTGCAACGGAATAACTGCAAGAAGGGAGGTAAATATCTCGGCTGATTTCGGAATTTCCAGCACGTGATCTGCCAGGTTCTTAATTACCGTATCGCCTTCTGTCACTATGGCAATGACCTTGGCATTCCGTGCTTTTACTTCCTGTATGTTGCTTACAATCTTGTCATAGGATTTGTCTTTGGCGGCTATTACAACTACCGGCATGTTCCAGTCTATCAGAGCAATGGGCCCGTGTTTCATTTCTGCAGCAGGATAACCTTCTGCGTGTATATACGAGATCTCCTTCAGCTTAAGGGCTCCCTCAAGGGCTACAGGGAATAAATAACCCCGTCCCAGGTACAGGAAATTGTTCGCCATCATGTACAGTTCCGCCAGCCGTTTATAATCATCATCAAACCTGAGCAGCCTTTCTATTTTGGCAGGTACCAGTGTCAGTTCTTCAATAAGCTCCCTGTAATACTCATCTGATATATTCCCCCTTTTATGACCTGTTAGCATCGCTATCATAGCCAGCACGGTAACCTGTGTGGTAAATGCCTTGGTGGAGGCCACACCTATTTCAGGACCGGCATGTGTATATACTCCTGCGTGGGTCTCTCTGGGGATGCTGGATCCGACAACATTGCATATTCCCAACACAAGGGCCCCTGCTTCTTTGGCCAGCTGTATGGCTGCAAGAGTATCAGCCGTTTCACCGCTCTGGCTGATGGCGATTACCACATCATCCTTATAGATCAATGGGTTCCTGTAGCGGAATTCCGAAGCATACTCCACCTCAACAGGTACCCTTGCCAGGTCTTCAAACATGTACTCTCCAACCAGTCCGGCATGCCAGGATGTACCACATCCTATAATAATGATCCTTTTTGCTTCAATCAGCCTGGGAAGGACGCTGAACAAGCCCCCCAGATGCAAAGAGCTGTGATCTGCCGCCACCCTTCCCCTGAAAGTATCCTGAATCGATCTTGGTTGTTCAAAAATCTCCTTAAGCATGAAATGATCGTACCCGTCTTTTTCAATTTCAGTAATATCCAGGTCCAGCTTCTGTATATTTGGCTCCAGAGATTCATTATTGATGGTTTTTAATACCAGTTCATCCTTCCTTATTACAGCAACATTGTCATTGTTGAGGTAAATAACCGAGTTGGTGTATTCCACGATAGGAGTGGCATCGGAGGCAATGAAGTACTCATCATCTCCTATGCCAATAACCAGTGGACTGCCCTTGCGGGCTGCTATGATTTTATCCTGTTCTTCATTGCACAGGACCACCAGTCCGTAAGCGCCGACCACTTTTGTAAGAGCAAGCCTGACGGCAATCTCTGCAGATATTTTTCCCTTGATATAAATATACTCGATAAGGTTGGCAAGTACTTCAGTATCGGTCTCACTCTGGAAAGTATACCCCCTGTCTGCCAGTTTGCCTTTCAGAACAGCATAGTTTTCAATAATCCCGTTATGTACTACAACAAAATGACCGTTCATTGAAACATGAGGGTGGGCATTGGTATCGCTTGGTGCACCATGGGTCGCCCAGCGCGTATGCCCGATGCCAATAGTGCCTGTGAGATCCTCCTTACCGACCGAATTTTCCAGATCAGATACCTTGCCCTTTTTTTTGAAAACCTTTATCTGCTCGTTTATAATAGATATCCCGGCAGAATCATATCCACGGTATTCAAGCCGTTTAAGTCCATTTATAAGAATGTGGTAAACATCCCTGTTCCCGATATAACCAACTATTCCACACATGAATTTTAGCTTATAATTTAGTATAGGTCAATTCAAGCCTGATCCGCGAAGGAGACGAATGGCTACCACCCCTCAGGATCAGATAACTAAGGGTGTTGGTTGCATTCCCGGCTGAAAGAACGAAGGGTACATTCTCTTCAATGTCTTTGTTTATATAGCTCTGAATCTGGGCTTTGATATCAAACCTGTAAAGTTTTTCATCTGAAATATACCCCCCTCCGAATGTCGTTTCATCCATAAGGTAATCATACAAATAAATATATTGATTTTCTTTGTTGACCCAGTAAAGGTTCAATCCGACCGGGTAATCATCATCCGGCCGCAAATAATTCAAGGGTCTGTCCTCGGGAATGATTACCAGATCCGCACTGTTAATTGCTACCGGTCCGGAAAGCCTCACTGTATCCCTCCATGAATCGAGTTGAGGAAATCTCATACTGGAATATAATCCCCCCATTCCCTGAATAAACACCAGGCTGTCATTATCGGATCCGTCATTCAAATATGGTTCAACCTCATACCCGGCATACTCATGACTGAAAAGGTTGATGGATACTCCAAAGAACCAGCCCATGGAAAATTTAAAATACAGCGTATCTTCATCATTATGGTAGTAAACTGTCAGAGCAGATAGCTCATTAGTCAGATCTGTGTAAAAAATGGATCCTCCCAATGCCTGCTGGTCTTCCGCCGTAATATAGAATCCCCTGAGCAGTTCAAAGAACATGCTGCTGTTTTTATATACGGTATCTTCGGCTGACATTATCCGCTCCAGGAGGTCCATGTCGCTGATTTTGATCCGAATTATTGAATCATTTGCAGGCATCGTTCCTGTACCGATTGCTTCTTCAAGATATTTCCCTTCAGGATTATAGTTTGAAAAATAGGAAGAATCGTCATCAAGTTCTTCCGTAAACTCATAAATGCTTACCTGGTGTAACGCCTCATCATCCCCGAAATGATCGGAAAAATACAGAGTGAGAAAGGCTGAATCCACTTTATCCCCTGCATCATACTCAGGAATCAGTCCGGGCGCCTCAATCTGGGTTATGATCTCTGCCTTGGAAAATCCGAAAATGGGATCAACATAAGAACCTATCAATTGCCTGAATTTTGAATCCGATCTCATGGAATCTCCATAGTGTGTGGAGACTTCAATAAGCTCCGTTGAATCATAAAACACAAAAAAATCATCGGAAGAGGGCAGAATATTCACGCCTATCCGGTCCGGATCATCATTGCATCCCGGTATGAATACCAGAAGCACAACGCCCAGTGAAATCATTAGAAATATTCCGGATTTAAAAACGGAAAGAAATTCAGTCCTCATTAACTCGATCTGTTAAAATTTCATCATAAAAAACGGAATAAGCATCGATATATTCTTCCGGAGGAATATAATTTAAAACAGGTTTTTTAAGGGTGGAAATATATTTTGCTAATGTTGAATTTATTTCAGGACTCCCAAAAATCACAGCATCTGATATATCTATGGCCATTTTGCTCAGGTTTACGAAATTCGGTTTTTCGAGAATGGCCACATCCTCCTCACTTATCCCTTCCAGAAGTATTTTTTTTCTGAAATTCTTATCCAGAGGTGCATCAAAATCATCCTTATATACTGAATATACCACTTTTGAATCCATATAAAGAGGATCTTCCTGGAAAGCCTTTTTGAGATAAAGCGGCAGCAGGGCAGTTATCCATCCGTGACAATGTACTATATCAGGCGACCACCTCAGCTTCCTGACCGTCTCCAGCACTCCCCTTGTAAAGAAAATAGTGCGCTCATCATTATCCTTGAAATACTGTCCGCTCTGGTCTTTCAGAATGTATTTCCTGTGAAAATAATCCTCATTATCAATAAAATAAACCTGCATTCTTGCTGACTGGATTGATGCTACCTTAATAATGAGCGGATGGTCCGTATCATCAATGATGAGATTCATTCCGGACAACCTTATCACTTCATGCAACTGGTTCCTCCTCTCATTGATACAACCGTATTTAGGCATAAATGTCCGGATCTCCTTGCCTTTCTCCTGAATACCCTGAGGAAGGTAGCGACCAATTCTGGACATTTCTGTTTCTGGGAGGTAGGGTGTAATTTCCTGAGATATGAACAGAATTTTTAGGTTCTTCATAACTGTTGCTGAAAATGCGATGCAAAATTACTAAAAATTTATTAAGTTTTTGCACTTATTCACAGCTTATTAACAGAAGGGGCCGTCTTACGGCATCATATCTGAAACCTTTAATACTTCTTCCAGGATATCAAAAATACCGTTACAACGCTTCACGTTGTCAGACGGTATTTTTAAGGACTTAACGTCGGTATTTGATCCCTGACAGACCGCCTCAGCAAAATAATCTGCTTAAGTGCTAAAACTTAACAGGGAGAAAATATACCTTTGGGCTTTTATAAAAGACATGCAGATTGCCGAAACAATTGATCAGGCAAAATCCATCCTGTCCACCTTTCGTGAAAAGCGATTGAACATCGGCCTGGTACCCACTATGGGGGCCCTGCACAAGGGGCACCTTTCCCTGATAGAATCTGCCAGGCAGGAAAATGAGGTGGTGGTGGTCAGCCTGTTTGTCAATCCCACTCAGTTCAACGACCGGAAAGATTTTATAAACTACCCTCGTGACACAGGACGGGATATGGAGATGCTTTCAAAGGAGAACATTCACTTACTGTTTATGCCTTCTACTCATGAGATGTACCCGGATAAAAATGTACCTGCTTTTGATCTTAACGGATTGGATGAGATGATGGAAGGCGCATTCAGGCCGGGTCATTTCCAGGGAGTGGCACAGATCGTTACTAGGCTTTTTAATGCAATTTCACCGGACCGGGCTTATTTTGGTGAAAAAGATTATCAACAGCTGGCCATCATCCGGCACCTTACCCGCTCACTTAAGATCCCGGTGGAAATAGTTGCCTGTCCTATTATCCGCGAAGCGAACGGACTGGCATTTAGCACCCGAAATCAATTATTGAGTCCGGAACAGAAAGCTGAAGCAACCATCATTTCCGATACCCTGAAAGAAGCTGTTGGGATGATCCCCGGAGGGAATTTCCCTCATATAAAAAATTATGTTACCTCAACGATTAACTCTCATCCGCTTGCAGAGTTGGAGTACTTTGAAATCATCGATGCAGGTAATCTGAGATCTCTTGATAAATGGACCGGCTATAATGAGGCTCTTGCCTGTATTGCTGTCAGGTTTGGTCCGGTACGGTTAATAGATAATATGAAAATTTCTTAGTATTTTTGCAGTATTATGAATATAGAGGTAGTAAAATCAAAAATTCACATGGTCACTGTTACAGAGGCCATACTTCATTATGTAGGGAGTATAACTATTGATGAAGATCTGATGGACGCGGCCAATGTTATTGCCAATGAAAAAGTCCAGATTGTGAATATAAACAATGGTGAAAGATTTGAAACATACGTCATTACCGGGAAACGCGGCTCAGGTACTATATGCCTGAATGGCCCTGCTGCCAGGAAGGTTGCCGTCGGTGATGTTATAATAATAATTTCTTATGCCTCAATGGATTTTGAAGAGGCAAAATCTTTCCAGCCGGTACTAATATTCCCTGATACAGAAACAAATAAAATAATCAACTAACTTTCCTTGAAGAAATCGGTTCTTAAAACTCTCAGGTACCTGCTGTTCCTGGGATTGGCTTTACTTTTACTTTTCTTTGCCTTCAAAGACATTGAACTGAAAATCCTCTGGGACAACCTGCTTCAGGCCCGCTACGGATGGATTGCAGTCCCCTTGCTCTTTGCCACCGTGGCATACCTGTCAAGGGCCTACAGGTGGAACCTCCTGATTGAACCCCTGGGATATAAACCCGAATTTAAAAATACCTTCTATTCCATGATGGTAGGGTACCTGGCAAATTTTGCCTTTCCCCGGATAGGAGAAATCACCCGTTGCGGAGTGCTGGCCCGGACAGAAAATATTCCGGCAGACAAACTTTTCGGAACGGTTATCATCGAACGGCTCATTGATATGCTGATGGTATTCATTTTGCTGTTCGTATTGCTGATAGGACGATTGGAATTCTTTGGCGGCTTTCTAAAGGAGAATATCATGATCCCGGTATGGAATATGCTCACGGGAATTACCGAAAAATCATTTGTTTTCTGGATGGTAATTATACTTACAGGATTGTTTTTCGCAATTTTTTTCTACCTGCTCCTGCGTGCCCGTCCGGATTCGAACCCGGTTATCCTCAGGATCCGTAAGATCATTAAAGGGATGATCTCAGGCATACAGACGGTTTATAAAATGAAACGGTCCTGGCTCTTTATCCTGCATTCGCTCATTATCTGGGGATCATACTGGCTGATGTCCTATTTCGCCGTTTTCATTTTACCGGCTACCTCTGATCTCCAGTTGATTGACGGACTGTTCATCCTTGTTATAGGTAGTTTCGGATTCATTGCACCCGTGCAGGGCGGTATAGGGGCCTTCCATTGGATCGTGTCAGTGGGACTGACCATTTATGGGATCTCAAAGGAAGAAGGTCTTGCTTTTGCCACTCTTTTGCATGGAGCACAGTCACTTTGGACCATATTCCTGGGTACCGTATCCATGTTATTGTTATTTTTAAGCAGAAAAAAATCAGCCGTGGTAAAAACCTGAAGATGACTGCAAGCATCAGTCCCCATAGCAAGGTAATATCACTTAAAGATCTCCTTCCGGAACTAAAGTCCCTTAGGTCAGACGGATTATCGGTAGCATTCACGAATGGTTGTTTTGACATCATCCACAGGGGACATATCGAATATCTCTATAAAGCATCCGAAATGGCCGATATTCTGATTATCGGTATGAATTCGGACGATTCTGTAAGGAGGCTTAAAGGTCCGGCCAGACCCCTCCAGGACCAGGAAAGCAGATCCCTGATCCTTGCTTCTCTTTACTTTGTGGATTTCATCATCCTTTTCTCTGAAGACACCCCGTATAATTTGATTTCAAAAGTAGAACCGGATGTGCTGGTTAAGGGTGGTGATTATAAAGCCGAAGACATTGTTGGTTATGATATAGTTAGGAAAAAAGGAGGACAGATAATAACCATCCCGCTTACCAAAGGCTATTCCTCATCCTCGATTATCAGGAAACTTGATGAAGACTGAATTTATCTGCCAGAATTGCGGAGTAAGATCTGCCAAATGGATAGGTAACTGCCCCTCCTGTGGTGAATGGAATACCTATGCAGAAGAACCAGTGCTGCAAAAAAGTGAATCAAGCGGCTATAAAAGAAAAACCATACCATCCGCCCAGAAGATCTCAGAGATAGAAGTTAAACAGGAAAGCAGGATTCAAACCGGCAGTTCAGAATTTAACAGGATCATAGGAGGAGGTATTTGTAAAGGCTCAGTGATACTCATAGGGGGCGAGCCTGGCATTGGAAAATCCACACTGGCACTTCAATTGGTATTGCAGATGCCCGGAATAAAATCCCTTTACATATCTGGCGAAGAAAGCAGGGAGCAGATTAAATACCGTGCCCAACGCCTGGGCAGTCTGCATGAGAACTGCCTGGTCATGAATGAGACTTTCCTGGAGAATATCCTCGATCAGCTGGGAAAGATCTCTCCGGAGATTATTATTGTAGACTCCATTCAAACCCTGTATTCTGAATCCGTCGCCTCCTCTGCCGGAAGTGTAACACAGGTACGTGAGTGTACCTCCAGCCTGCTGATGTATGCGAAGGAAAATGATGTCCCGGTAATCCTGATCGGTCATATTAATAAAGAAGGGAACCTGGCAGGACCCAAGGTACTGGAACACATCGTTGATACGGTACTGCAATTTGAAGGGGACCGGAATCATTTTTACCGCATCATGAGGGCCACCAAGAACCGTTTCGGATCTACTTCCGAGATCGGAATATATGAAATGACTGAAAAAGGCCTTAAAGAGATTCTGAACCCTTCGGAGATCTTACTCTCGCATTTTGATGAAGATCTCAGTGGTATAGCCATTGCGGCCTGCCTTGAAGGCATCCGCCCTCTGCTGATCGAAGTTCAGGCACTGGTTGGTCATGCTACTTACGGGACCCCCCAGAGAACATCCACAGCCCTTGATCTCAGAAGGCTCAGTATGCTGCTGGCCGTACTGGAAAAAAGAGCAGGTTTTAACTTTTCAACCAAAGATGTCTTTCTGAACATAGCCGGTGGACTGAAAGTAAGTGATCCTGCCAGCGATTTGTCTGTTGTTGTTGCGGTCCTTTCCTCACTTACCGATGTGGTTGTGTCAAAACAATCCTGTTTTACCGGCGAAATTGGTTTGTCCGGAGAGGTCCGTCCCGTTGCCAGGATACAACAAAGAATAGCTGAGGCTGAGAAACTCGGATTTACCCGTATGTACCTTTCCAAATACAACAAAAAAAATATTAGCGGCAATAATTATAATATTGAATTAACCTACCTTGCCAAGGTTGAAGATATTTTTAAGCAGATTTTCAGGAAGTCCGGTTAGGTTATGCTGCTAAAATTTGTTTAATTTTAGTGAACTTGGAACTTGCGTACTTGTAAACTTGCGTACTTGTGAACTGAAAGAACTATGGAGGGAATCCCACTGTTAAAGGAGGATTATCAACCTTCTTCATCCATATATGAGATACAGTCTCCCGAGATCAGGACAGGAGACACTTACTATTTTACTACAGACAGTGGGCTGCAGTACCAGGTCAGGTTTGGCAGGAAACGGGATAACTACCTTGGAAATATCATTAATTTCAGCGTGCTTAGCGATGAATTTGAGGATGAATATTCCGAGACCAACCGCGGAGAGGTATATCGCATTATTGCTACCGTTGTCGAGATTATAAATATTTTTCACTCATTCCATTCTCATTCGGATTCATATGAATTTACCGGAGAATATAAGGATGAGGAAGAAGAACACGGAGCCAGTATCCGAACCAGGCTGTATTTCAGGTATGCTTCAAAGATCCTTAATGACCACTGGAAAATATGGCTGGAGGAAAATAAGGTACATATTGAAAAAAAGGAGGAGTGATCCCAATTTGATACACTATTCTCTTGAGGTAAAGGATCTTAGCCTGATTACAAGAGATAAAGTCAGTCCTGTCACACTTGTCAGTGATTTTAACCTCACTCTGTCAAGGGGAGAATGTGTTGGTGTGGTCGGTGAATCCGGTTCGGGAAAGACCATTACTGCCCTGTCAATTATGGGATTGCTGCCTTCAGCTATTCATATCAGCTCGGGCGAGATCCGCTTTCCCTTTGAAGGAATCCTGCTGAACCTGGCCTCTCAGGCTGAAAGCAATATGCAGGATATCCGGGGGAACAGGATAAGCATGATCTTCCAGGAACCTATGTCGAGCATGAATCCGGTTATCAGGTGCGGAAAGCAGGTAAGCGAAGCCATACTTGCACACCGGAAACTATCCCGCAAGGCTGCCAGGAAGAAAGTGCTGGAACTTTTTCATGAGGTCCGCCTGCCAGACCCTCAAAGTGCTTTTGATAAATATCCCCACCAGTTATCGGGCGGACAGCTTCAGAGGATAATGATTGCCATGGCTATTTCCTGTGAACCCGACATACTGATTGCCGATGAACCAACCACAGCCCTTGATGTCACTGTACAGAGATCAATCATCGAACTGCTCAAGCAAATACAATCGGATCATGGTATGAGCATACTGTTTATTTCGCATGACCTGGGTGTCATTAAAATGATTGCCGACCGTGTTATCGTGATGTATGAAGGAAAAATCGCAGAAACCGGAACTGCAGAGAAGATATACAATAATCCCACTCATCCTTACACTCAGGGCCTGATTGCCTGCCGGCCCAGGCTTGATTCTAAAAAGCAACGCCTGCCTACAATAGATGAGTATCTCAGCTGGGAATCCTTATCAGCACCTATGCCGCAGGCCGTCAAGAAGGTTCCGGAACCAAAAGGGCCACCGGTGAAGAAAGACATCCTGCTGCGCATGGAGAATATAAGTATCCACTATCCTGTTGGACAAAGACTGTTGGGCAGACCTGCAGGATATTTTCATGCCGTTAAGAATATCAGTTTCGAGCTGAGAGAAAATGAAACCCTGGGTATCATTGGTGAATCAGGAAGCGGGAAATCAAGCATTGGCAGATCCATTATCAGGCTGACAGATACATCATCAGGGAATATCTCATACAGGGGTAAATTCCTTCCGGATCTGAGCGGTGCAGCCCTTAAAGAATTCAGGCAAAGAGTACAGATCATTTTTCAGGATCCTTATTCCTCCCTGAATCCAAGGCAAAAGATCGGTGAATCACTGACTGAGGTTATGAAGGTCCACGGACTTTCCGGCAACAGGCATGAACGCCTGACCAGGGCCGGGGAGATCCTTTCAACAGTCAAACTGTCTGAGGGTTCGTTCCACCGCTATCCTCATGAATTCTCAGGTGGACAAAGGCAGAGGATTGTTATCGCAAGGGCACTGGCAGCCGGGCCCGAATTTATCATATGCGATGAATCTGTATCCGGACTGGATGTATCCATTCAGGCAAGGATACTGAACCTCTTAAACGAACTTAAGCAGGATATGAACCTCACCTACATATTCATATCACATGACTTGGCAGTAGTTAAATATATGTCAGACAGGATACTGGTTTTAAAGGATGGAAAAATTGTGGAAAAGGGTGAGGCAGATCAAATCTATCAAAAGCCGGAATCTGACTATACAAAGGAATTATTGCTTTCCATTCCGGATTAGCCGGGCATTATTTATATTCATCTTCCCAGAATTCATATTCATAGTTATTGGTATTCCCACCGCTCAGATCGTTAACATTGCAATCTATCCTGATATCAAAATTCGGAGGTATTTCAAATACATCCTCCTGTGTAATACCCAGGGTGCTGTCAGCATAAATATCCAGCATGAACCTGGCGAAGATGGGAAGGGCCATATTGGCTCCCGATCCCAGGTAGAGGTTATCAAAATGAATGGACCGGTCCTCTCCGCCCACCCATACTCCGGTAACCAGTTTTGGTGTCATACCGATGAACCATCCGTCCGAATGGTTCTGTGTGGTCCCGGTCTTGCCTGCCATCTCTGCTGTAAATTGATACGTATTTCTCAGCCTTATCCCGGTTCCCCCATTAACCACACCTTCCATCAGGTTTATCATGAGATAAGCCGTGCGATCACTGAATGCCTCATTTTGATGGGGATTAAAACTGGCCAGCACATTACCGTTCTTATCTTCTATCCTGGTAATGAATATCGGCTCAATATAAACACCCTTGTTAACGAAAGTATTGAATCCCCCGGTCATCTCATACAGGCTTACATCAGAAGTGCCGTAAATAATTGAAGGAACAGCAAGCAGGTCGCTTTCGATCCCTATCTTCCGGGCTACATCATCGATTATGGTCTGTGGAGGGAACTGTTTGATCAACCAGGCAGAAACATTATTGATGGAATGAGCCAGTCCCCATTTCAGAGTAACATACTTACCCAGTAAATCCTGTCCCCCGCTTCTGGGTGTCCAGATTGAATCCTGGTCCTTAAATGACTGAGGTACATTGGGAATTTCATAACATGGTGAATAACCTTCCTGCATGGCCAGGGTATAAAGTAAGGGCTTGAAGGTCGATCCTACCTGCCGCTTTCCTATTTTAACCTGGTCATACTTAAAATACCTGAAATTAGGTCCCCCGACATAAGCTTTAACGTGACCTGTTGTAGGTTCAACCGACATCATACTTCCCCGAAAATAGAACTTATAATACCGTAGGGAATCCATGGGGGTGAGAACCGTATCTATATCACCTCCCCAGTGAAATACCTTCATCGGCACCGGGGTATTAAAGTTACTGAGGATGGAATCCATCGATACACCCGAGCGTCTAAGGTAATTATATCTTTCTGTCCCTCTCATAGCCCTGGCCATAATGTCATCTATCTGCCGCTGTGAGAGATCTTCTGAGAAGGGAGCTTCCGGAATGTTTTTCTTTGCCCTGAAAAAGGATTCCTGAAGGTACTCACCAAGATGCCCGGCAACAGCATTTTCAGCATATTCCTGCATTCTGGAGTCGATGGTGGTGTGAATCTTCAGACCATCGCGATACAGGCTGTAAGGCCGGCCGTCAGGCTTCAGGTTTTTATTGACCCAGCCAAATATTGGGTTCTCCTCCCATTCTATGGAATCCCTCTGGTAATAACTGTACAGGAAGTACCTGCTCCTCTCAGGTTTCCTGGCACCCAGGGTCATCTGGAGGTATTGCCTGAAGTAGGTTGCCAGTCCGGATTCATGATCCTGGATCCTGTAGTTCAGTCCCAGTGGCAGTACAGACAGAGAATCAAACTCTGCCTCACCTATATACTGGTATTTCCGCATCTGGTTCAGTACTACGTTCCTTCTCCATAATGAGCGTTCCGGGTTACTTACAGGAGAATACCTGGACTGTGCCTTCAGCAGTCCCACCAGTACGGCGGCTTCCTCAATCTTCAGGGAATCCGGTGTTGTATCATAAAATACATTCGCCGCTGATTTTATACCATAGGCATTATGACCGAAAGGAACCGAATTGAGATACATGACAATGATCTCATTTTTTGTGTAGTTCTTCTCCAGCTTTACTGCAGTATTCCATTCTTTGAATTTAGTGACGCCGAGTTTCATCTTTCTCCTGACTCCCCA
>CAZILN010000367.1:0-21119 GCA_964540005.1 uncultured Bacteroidaceae bacterium
CCCTGATTGTATTAACATTGAAATAACTATCGGGAAATAGTGAAATAAACTGATCTATTCTGTCCTCATTCAGTTCAACAACAATATCAATATCCCTTGTCATCCTGGGGATGGAATATATATTCAGGGCTACACTTCCTGAAACCATATAGGGGATATTATGATCCTCAAGCGATTTACAGATTCTTTGCAATAATATCAGTATCATGATTAATAAAAGTACAAAAATCCCCGAATCATTAAAATAGTCCATTTTCACTACCTTTACCAGGTAAATCATTAGCATGTATAGATGAGTGACCCGGAAACAATAAAATTCTTTAAAAGTTTATACTGGGAGTATCAGATTTCGGACGAGAATATTATTGCCATTATTGAATTGGGAGAATGCAATAGTATAACCCGGAAAAACCTGTTAGGCAGGGTTTTAAAATCTTGCAGGTGGTATGAAATAAAAAAAATCCTGACACCCGAATTGTTGAAAGAGGCTTTATCTGATGATGTACTTAAAACTCTCTTTCCGAAATCCTTATCTCAGAAATATTATTATGTCAGAAAACTATTATATCAATAATCTGTATTTCTTTCAGGATTTGGTTCTCAAACTTATTATGAAGGTTGATGACACGTTTTATCTGGCAGGAGGCACTGCTCTGGGAAGGCATTATCTTGAACACAGATATTCCGATGATTTAGACCTTTTTGTCAACAGGAACAACGATTTTAAACAATTAACTGATATAATCATTTCGCAGTTGCTTTATAAATTTGATACGCAACGACTAACCAAAATCAACTGGATAAAAGAGCCGGACTATGATCATTTGCAAAAAGCATGTCAGATAATTGCAAAAGATATTATTATTGGAGGGGAAAATTCACTTGCCGGTGAAAGTTAGTACCTGTTATTTAAGTACCGAGTCCAAAACCATTTTTACTGATTCCTGGATGCTTAACATGGAAGTGTCCATCGTCAGATCCGGATGTTCAGGGATCTCGTAAGGATCGTCGACTCCTGTGAAGTTTTTTATCTCGCCTGTACGGACTTTTGCATACAAGCCCTTTGGATCACGTTTTTCACATTCTTCAAGGGGAGTTGAAAGATAAATTTCTTTATAGTTACTGCAAGTGGTGCGCACGAATTCTCGAGACTCTTTGTAAGGAGCAATAAAAGAGGCTATTACAAATACGCCGTTTTTCTCGAGCATGCTGGCAAGGAAACCGATCCGCCGGATATGGCGGTCACGTTCCTCCTTGGAAAATCCAGTCCTGGGGAAAATATCACGCACGATATCACCATCGAGATGCTCAACCTTGATTCTTCTTTTTTTCAATTCTTCATAAACCCCTTCTGCTATGGTGCTTTTACCTGCTCCTGACAATCCTGTCAGCCAGATTACTGCCGGTTTTGGTTCCTGTATCCCGTAATGGACATTATTCCAGGCACGTTCATGACCGAAATAGAGTATCATTTTAAGTATGATTTCTATGCCCCCTATGGTGGCTGCCAGCCTGATCTCTCCTGTTAAAATATACACAAGGGCAGCGGTGGTAAGAGTGGCCAGTACTCTCCATGAGATGGTTTTTAATGCTGAGCGTCTTTTTGATTCTTTTTGCATTGCGAGATTCTTCCTGGTTAAAATTCTTTACGTATCAACCCTGAACCGGTCGAGAGCAGATTGCAGGCTTTTAAACAACTGGCAGTATTCATCCGGTCAATATTACTGATTATATATAATCGTAAAAATTCAGGAGGTAAAAATAATGAATATCCTTAAGAAATAAATTTTATATTTAATGTAACCAAAAAACCATTACTATGCTTAGTGAACTTATCAGGAAAAACCGCAGTTACCGAAGGTTCTACCAGGATGTACCCATTAATTCAGAAGATCTGAAAGGATTCGTTGAGATGGCAAGACTGTCTGCTTCGGCCCGGAACATGCAGTCGCTGAAATATGTCATTTCCAGCACTCCTGGAATGAATGCGAAGATCTTTTCTACCCTTGCATGGGCCGGGTACCTTAAGGACTGGCCCGGACCTGTTGAAGGGGAAAGGCCCTCGGCCTATATTATTGTTTTGAATGATAAAAGCCTGAGCAATAACTATTTCTGTGATGACGGGATTGCAGCCCAGAGCATCCTGCTGGCTGCTGTGGAAAAGGGATACGGGGGGTGCATGGTGGCGTCAGTGAAGGTAAAGGATCTTATTGGATTACTGGATCTGCCTGACCACCTCGACATCCTTCTGGTAATTGCCCTGGGCAAACCCAAAGAAAAGGTTGTGATAGAAGATGTGGGGGAGGATGGGGATATCAAGTACTGGCGTGATGAAAGCCAGGTCCATCACGTTCCCAAAAGGCCTCTTAATGAGTTGATTTTTAAAATGATATAAGGTATTCCCGGAAACCTTTTTCCCTGGTTTACAGCAGTTATATCAGAATAATTCTCTGGGATCCTGGGATAAAAATTCCTGTATGGAGAGCCCCGACGGACCCACAAGTAATACCTTATCAGGATGGTATTGTGCGCTGAATTTATTCATTCCGGGAGTTTTGTTTTCTAAACCTGAGTTTACCTCAATAGCCAGGATCTTCTCATTATATTCAAGAATATAATCAACTTCAAAGTTACCCTCGCGCCAGTAGTACAGGTTTATTCCTGATGAAAGGGAGCAATTTATAAGGTGGGATCCCACACAGGATTCGGCCATCCTGCCCCAAAAGTCAGGTTTTTGCTTGTACTGTTGGAATGTATAGTTACTCTGGGCACTGATCAATCCGGTATTGATTACCTGGAATTTCGGGCTGGAGGATTTCTGGCTGATCCTGCTTCCTGAGAATTTTTCAATTCCTGTGAGCATTCCTGCAGTTGTTAACAGATCCAGATAATGTGAGAGGGTTGTGGTATTGCCTGCATCATGCAGCTGGCCAAGCATTTTGTTGAAAGAGAGAATTTGTCCTGAATACCTGCAGCCCAGTTCAAATAGATTCCTCAGAAGGGCAGGTTTGTCGACTCGTGTAAGCAATAATATATCCCGGGATATAGTAGTCTCAATTATTGAATATTTAATATACTCTTTCCATCTGCCTTCATCTGCTACCAGGGAAGCACTCCCCGGATAACCACCAAACCAGATATATTGGTCAACAGACAATCCAAAAGCTTCTTGCATTTCCGAAAAACTCCAGTGTCCCATGAGTATCATCTCAAACCGGCCTGCAAGGGATTCAGAAATCCCCTGTTGTAACAGCAATCTGGAAGATCCCAGGAGAATTACCTTTATGTCGGTATTCTCAGCTGTGTCCTTATCCCATAGCGATTTGATGGTCTCGCTCCAGTTTTTAACTTTCTGTATCTCATCTATTACAAGTAGAAGTTCATTCCTTGCAGATTGTTTCAGCTTGATCCTGGCAGTTTCCCATTGTTGCTGAATCCATACTGAATCAAAACTACCGGAATCATCAGTAGAAATGAAATGACAATGGATGGATAAGCTGCTTATCAGCTGGTGGACGAGTGTTGTTTTTCCAACCTGTCGTGGTCCGGCAATGATTTGGATGAACTTACGTTTTTCGAGAACTCTTTTTGAGAGAACGGAAAGATGTTTACGCTGATATTCCATAATTTTACTCAATGTACTGAGTAAAATTACTCAACATTCTGAGTAAAAACAAGAATTTATACAGATTTCATGAATTTTTCAGCCACAAACTCCCAGTTGATGACGTTCCAGAAGGCAGCTATATAATCCGTACGGCGGTTCTGGTAATTCAGGTAGTATGCGTGTTCCCATACATCAAGTGTCAGGATGGGGGTGCCTTTTACTTCGGCCATATCCATCAGGGGGTTGTCCTGGTTGGGTGTGGAAGAAACTTTCAGTTCCTTTCCTGAGACTGTCAGCCATGCCCAGCCTGAACCGAACCGTGTGGCAGCAGCTGTTGAAAACAGCTCCTTGAACTTATCGAATGATCCGAAGCTGCTGTTAATGGCATCCAGCAGGTCTCCTTTGGGCTGGCCGCCTCCTGTGGGCGACATCACTTTCCAGAACAGTTTGTGGTTCCAGTAGCCCCCGCCGTTGTTTTTTACGGCTGCGGGCAATTTGGAGGCCATGGCAAACATATCTTTAATTTTCATACCGGCATATTCGGTTCCTTCAATGGCGGCATTGAACTTGGCCGTGTATCCTGCATGGTGTTTCGAATAGTGGATCTCCATGGTCCTGGCATCGATGTGTGGTTCCAGGGCATCATAGGCATAGGGCAGTGCAGGCTGGGTGAAACGGTCCCCTGCGGCTGCTGGGTTGTTAGCGGGATTTATTATCTGTGCTTTCAGTCCTTGAGCAGCAGCAATGCTGCCTAATCCAAGTACTGCGGATTTTTTCAGAAAAGTACGTTTGTCCATTCCGGTTAACTTTTTGGTTACGGGTGAACAAATTTACAATTATTTGATGCGAATCTAAATAGAGCAGGGGATTTAACATTTATTTAGCAGAGTAAATTTTGATTTCCGGATATCATTTTATACCTTCGTTTATAAAATGACTATAGGTCATAATATAAACATAGGTCTAATAAATAAAGTAAAGTCATAAAATGGGAATTACTGAAAGAAAAGAACGGGAAAAGGAGCACCGCAGGAATGAGATCATCGATGCCGCTGAGCGGGTCTTCTTTAAAAAGGGGATAGAGAATTCCACCATGGATGAGGTGGCTGAGGAGGCTGAGCTGAGCAAGGGTACTCTCTACCTCTACTTCAAATCAAAGGAAGACCTCCAGTTTGCCATCTCCATCCGGGGGTCAGATATACTGGCAGACATGCTGAATAAATGCATAAGTCCGGGAAAACCTGGAAATGCAAACCTTCTTGAGATGGCTGCAAGCTTTATCGATTTTTCAAAAAAACACAAAAACTATTTCCAGCTTTTCCTGTTTTTCCAGACCAACAACCTGGAAGAGTTGAAAATAGACCGTCATCAGCTGGAAAAATACATGAGGGAACAATCTCCCCTGGCCAGGGTGAATGAATGCGTGGGAAAGGGGATCAGGGACGGCTCCCTGCGAGACGACATTCCTTTGGAAGTCCTGGCAGCCACCCTCTGGTCCCAGATGATGGGTATACTGGTCGTGCTGGAACACAAAAAGGATATCTACAGTATGTTTAATGTCAGTGAAGAGCAAATCATTATGTCCCATCTGGAGCTGGTGAGCAACGGGGCATTAAAAAAGGCTGCGCTATGATTCGAAAACTAGTATTATTTATCCTGGCAGGTATGGTATTCAGCCTGTTTCAACCTGTGTCACTATGTGCACAGGAATCACAGGAATCACAGGAATCCCAGGAAAACCGGGAAACCAAGGAAACCCGGTCTCCACTGGCCACCGGGGAAACCCTGGCCGGGGAGGTCCTGGCTGACCGGAATTCCTTACTGGATGGGTATATAACAGAAGGACTGAACAATAACCTGGCCCTTAAGCAGAAAGAGCAGAACTACCTGAACAGCCAGAATGCCCTGAGGGAGGCCCGTTCACTGTTTTATCCTGACCTCAGCCTGAATGCCAGGTATACAGTGGCCGAGGGAGGCAGGATCATCCGGTTTCCGGTGGGTGACATGATGAACCCCGTCTATAATACCCTGAATCTGCTGACAGCATCAAACCTTTTCAGGGAGATCCCGAACCAGGAATTCGCCTTTTACCGACCGACCGAACATGAAACAAAACTCAGCCTGGTACAGCCCGTATTCGATCCGAAGATCTGGTATAACCACAAGATCCGGAAAGAACTGGTATCGGCACAGAAGGCAGATGCCGATACCTACCGCAGGATGCTGGTCGCGGAGATCAAAACGGCATATTTCAACCACCTGAAAACCCTGAAACTGGCTGAACTGGTAGGGGATACCAGGCTGCTCCTGGAAGAGAACCTGCGCGTCAGTGAAAGCCTGTTTAAGAATGAGAAGGCGACTATTGATAATGTATACCGGTCAAGGGCCGAGCTGAGCAAACTGGACCAGCAGGCAGCCGAAGTAGAAAAATCACAGCAGGTAGCGGCGGCTTATTTTAATTTCCTGTTGAACCGTCCTCTGGAAACAGGCATACAAACCGGTGAGGCATTCGATACCATGGCTGTTTCCTTGGATATGCAGGCTGCAGGTGATGCTGCACTGACTAACAGGGAAGAGCTCCGGATGCTTGATGAGTATTCAGACGCGGCATCCCAAAACATCAGCCTCAACCAGTCCGGCATGCTCCCGAGTATCTATGCTGCAGTGGATTACGGTTACCAGGGAGAGGAATACAGTTTTACCGGTGAGGATGATTACCTGCTGGCTTCCCTGGTGCTGAAGTGGAACATTTTCCATGGATTCCAGAACAGGGCGAAGATCAGCCAGGCCAAAGTGGAAAAGGACATCAGGGAAACACAGATGGATGAAGTGAAAAAGCAGATCGAGCTTGAAGTGATACAGGCCTGGTATGAGCTGGAAGCTTCCGCTAAATCCATCCGTGCCTCCACCCAGGAACTTCAGAGTGCCACCTCGGCATTCAGGATGATCAATAAGAAATTTGCACAGGGTCAGGCGCCCCTGATAGAGTATATCGATGCGCGTACTGCCATGACCAATGCAAACGCCAACCTGATCATATCAGAATACGATTACCAGATCAAGTATGCCGAATTCGAACGGATTGCCGGATTGTACTCCTTTGATAATCAAGATCCTGATCAAAACCAATAATCAAAATCAATGATCAATACCAATGATCAAACCAATAAAAAAACAGATGAACAAGTGGCAACTGAATATTAATTATAAACACATGAATCGTTCATGTAAACATTCTCAGATGAAACCCATACCGAAATATTTGACACCGGTCCTGATGGCAGTTGCCATTCTGCTGGGTGCCTGCCGGCAGCAGGCTCCGGAGGGAACAGTAGAGGAGCGGATACCTGTAAAAACACAGATCGTAAGCCAGCAACTGGTTGTCATGCCCATTCGCTCATCAGGCAGGTTGTTCTCAAAAACGGAATCAAAACTGTCCTTCAAGACCGGGGGCATTATAGAGAAGATCTTTGTCGATGACGGCCAGACAGTAGAGAAGGATCAGCTGCTGGCCAGGCTGAACCTGGAAGAGATCAGCTCGCAGGTACGCCAGGCGGAACTGGCCCTGCAGAAGGCCAGGCGGGATTATGAACGGGCCCGGAACCTGTACCGGGACAGTGTGGCCACACTTGAACAATACCAGGATGCAGGCACCGGCCTGGAGCTGGCAAAATCAAATTTCAGGATCGCACAGTTCAACCTTGAATATTCTCAGATCAGGGCTCCCTCGAAAGGGAAGATCCTTAAAAAGATCGTCGAAGAAAACGAGATCATTGCACCGGGGTACCCGGTCCTGTTCTTCGCCTCCACCGAGGCGGACTGGGTAGTACGGGTGAATCTTACCGACAAGGACATAGTAAGGGTCAGTCCCCGGGACTCAGCCAGCGTTCAGTTCGATGCCTGGAGGGACCGTCGTTTTCCGTGCAGTATATCCGAAATAGGTAATGCAGCCGATCCCTACACCGGCACCTACGAGGTGGAACTCTTGCTGGAAGGTCCCCCCGGGAGGATGGTTTCGGGATTGATAGGGAAGGTGTATATTTTTCCTTCTGATTCAACTTTTTATACTGTTCTCCCGGTCGAAGCCATTATTCAGGGAAAGGGACAGACTGCCACGGTTTTTGTGCTGGGACAGGGAGGGACAGAAAAAAGAGATATCCGCATCCTTACCATTAACGACCAGGGGATTATTGTTGCATCCGGACTATCACCCGGGGAGGAGGTGGTTGTTGACGGCGGGACCTTTATAAGAGAAGGAGTACCGGTAGAGCGTATTGACAGGGAAGAATGAAGAAGGCTAACAGCTTAAACATCAATAAGCATGAAATTACCAAAGATCGCAATCGATAATTACCAGTTCACCCTGGTTATGGTGGTGCTCTTATTAATGCTTGGTGTCAGCTCTTTTCTCACGATGCCGCGGACCGAAGACCCCCCGATGCAGCTGCCCGGGGCCAGCGTCATTGCCGTTTATCCGGGGGGTAACCCCATGGACCTTGAAGAACTGATAGCAACACCCGTTGAAGAATCACTGAACCAGCTGGATGATATCAAGCGCATGGAAACTGGTATGCGTGATGGCATCGTGGTTACCAGCATAGAATTCACCTTCGATACCGATCCGGCTGAGAAATTCGATGAAGTGGTGCAGCAGGTGAACAATATCCGTAATGAACTGCCCGACGAGCTGTACAGCCTGGAAATCTTTGAATGGTCGAGTTCCGATGTGGTGATCATGCAGCTGGCCCTGGTATCTCCGGCAGCCTCATTTGCTTCCCTGGAGGAGGATGCAGAAGCACTGAAAAAAGAGCTTGAAAAGGTAAACGGGGTCATGCAGGTAGAGATCCTTGCCCTGCCCGAACAGGAGGTTCGCATCTCCCTTGACATGGAAAAGATGTCACAGATGAACATTTCCCTGGATATGGTGAGCAAGGCCATTCTCAGCAGCAATGCCAATATCCCCGGCGGGACCATTACAATGGGAAAGACTGATTTTGGCATCAAAACCAGCGGGTCGTACCAGGACTTGCAGGAGATCCGTAATACGGTGGTCAGTTCCTATAACGGCAGGCTGATCTACCTGAAGAATATTGCCACAGTATCATTTGACTATGAAGACGAAACCTATCTGGCCAGGTATAAGGGTGAACGCTGCATTTTCCTTACCGTCAAGCAGAAAGCCGGGCATAATATCTTTTCGATCAATAAAAAGATCATCCCCCTGCTTGAGCGTGCTGATGCCGGACTGGATGATGACACTCAGATTATTACTGTTTTTGACCAGGCGGAAAGCGTTGATCAGCGGATCAGCTCCTTTATCAGCAACCTGCTGCAGGGTATTCTCCTGGTGGGTATCGTGATACTGCTGTCACTGGGCATCAGGGCATCGGTCATCGTGATATTTGCCATCCCATTCTCAATACTTATCGGGCTGGGATTCACCGACCTGTCGGGATTTGGACTGCAGCAGATCTCTATTGCCGGACTGGTGATCTCTCTCGGACTCCTGGTTGATAACTCAATAGTGGTTACCGAGAACGTGGAACGATTTATCGGTCTCGGATACAATAACAGGGAAGCGGCGGCCAGGGGGACCGCCCAGCTGGGATGGCCCATCATCTCAGCCACGGCCACCACCATGCTGGCTTTCATTCCCATCATTACCATGCCCGATAAATCCGGCAGGTTTATTCAGAGCATGCCGGTAACAGTGATATATACCCTGCTGGCATCCCTGATCCTTGCCCTTACACTGGTGCCATACCTTTCGAGTGTATTCCTTAAGCCATATAAAGAGAAACAGAAAGATACCAGGCAAAAACGCATCTGGCTGAAAAAATTTATAGAAGGTCCCTACCGCCGGACCCTGGATTATTCACTGCGCAGATCATGGCTCATTATCCTGCTGTGCGTCCTGGCAATGTCAGGGGCCGGAGTCCTTTTCAAATTTGTGGGGGTCAGCTTCTTCCCCAAGGCCGAGAAGCCACAGTTCATGATCCGGATCAATACCTCGGAAGGATCAAGCATTGAAAAAGCCAACGAGGTAGCTATGTACGTTGAGTCCGTCCTGGATACCATGCCCGAAATAAGGCATTACGCTGCGAATATAGGTCATGGGAACCCGCGTATTTATTATAATATATTCCCCAAACAAAACGATAAAAGCTTCGCAGAGATATATGTGGAGCTGAAGGAATTCGAGCCGGAACAGTTCGATGCAATAATTACCCGCTTAAGGGAGTTATTTTCGCTTTATCCGGGTGCACAGATCAATATCAAGGAATTTGAACAGGGAGCGCCCATCGAGGCCCCGCTGACAATTAAGATCACGGGGAAGGAGATCCCTGATCTGAAGAGGATGTCGGTGGATGTGGAGAATATGGTGCGTGCTGCAACGGGGGCGGTCAATATTGATAACCAGCTGAATAAGGTAGCGACAGACCTTTACTTCAACATCAACCGCGACAAGGCAAGCATGCTGGGTGTGCCCATTTTCGAGATTGACAGGACCATCCGTACCAGCATTACCGGGATGGCTATTTCTAAATTCAGGGATGCCGAAGGCAAGGAATATAATATAGTGTTACGATTGCCTTTTACCCAAAAGATAAAGCTGGAAGACCTGGATAAGATATATGTGACGGCTGTAACAGGACGGTCCATCCCCCTGAAACAACTGGCCACCGTTGAATTTAAGGAGGCTCCCGGTATCATCACCCATTTTGACATGGACCGCAGCGCTACCGTTACTGCTGATATCATGAAGGGACATACCCTGGATGAGGTGATTGCCCGGCTGGAACAAAAACTATCTGTTTATCCATGGCCCGATGGGTACAGCTATACCTTTACCGGTGAGCTGGAGAGCCGCGAAGAGAGCTTCGGAGGGATAATGAGGGCCAGCCTCATAGCCCTGATAGCCATATTTGCCGTACTGGTATTGCAGTTTCGTTCCTTCAGCCAGCCCCTTATAATTTTTACAGCCATTCCCCTGGCCGGGATAGGATCTGCACTGGCCCTGTTTATAACCGGTAACTCCTTTTCCTTTACTGCCGGTATCGGTATGATCAGCCTGATAGGGGTGGTGATAAACAATTCCATCATTCTGGTGGATTATACCAATAAACTGATAGAGGAGGGGAAGGACAGGCTTCAGGCAATCAGAGAAGCCGGGGAAACGCGTTTTACGCCCATCCTGTTGACCACGCTGACCACTATCGGGGGATTGCTGCCGCTGACCCTTCGCGGGGGCACCCTCTGGGCGCCGATGGGATGGACCATTATCGGGGGACTCCTTATTTCCACCTTCCTGACCCTGTATGTGGTCCCGGTACTGTATAAACTCTATGCCAGGTAACAGCAAAGAGTGACAAGCTTTTATTATCTTTACGATAAGCTGTAACAATGATCCTGACTAATAAAAATATCCGGATAGAGCTTCGTGATCATCTCTTCCGGGACGTTCCGAAAGAAAAAATTGACCTGGATCCGCGTACAATGAATTTCATAAATAAAATTGCCGGATCAGCCATAGAATATCAAAGTTTATGAGAAATCATGGTTCAGTAATTTTTTTCATTTTATTTCATCTTATCTTATTAAATTCTTCAGCCCAGGTAAAAATCATTTTCGACACCGACCTTGGAGGCGATGCCGATGATCTGGGGACCCTGGCAATGCTGCATAATTTTGTCAGTGCAGGTGAATGTGAACTGCTGGGTGTCATGTGCTGGTCGACCGAGGAATATACAGTGGCTGCAGTCGATGCGGTGAATCGTTTTTACGGGCACCCTGATATTCCTGTGGCTATAAGAAGCAGGGAAAGTTTCCGGTCAGATGATAATTACTGTAAGTCTGTTGCTGATGCCTTTCCCCACAGGCTCACCAACGATGATGTCCCCCTGGCTGTTGAGGCTTACCGGAAGATACTTTCACAGCAGGAAGACAGATCTGTGGTCATCGTAGCGGTGGGTCCGCTTAAAAATATACAGGATTTGATCCGGTCCGGGGCGGATGAATATTCGGATCTTTCAGGTGCAGAACTGATAGAGAAAAAGATCAGGGAATTTGTGGTAATGGGAGGGAAGTTCCCCTCCGGTGAGGGGGAATGGAATTTTAACGGGAATATGGAAAATGTTACCCGGTTCGTCTTTGATGAGCTGAAAGCACCTGTCGTTTTTTCAGGCTTTGAAATTGGGATACAAATAAAAACAGGACAGGTATTCAATTATATAAAAGAGGATACTCCTCTGACTGCAGGCTTATTATATTTCAGCGGGCATGCACCATGGATGAAGGATGCATTTAAAGGCGATATACTGGATAATTCCACCTTCGACCAGACGGCTGTCCTGTATGCCGTGCGGGGCGGACTCGGCCGGTACTGGGACAAGGTGGAAGGGGGATATTGCGAAATAGATCCCAACGGGGACAACCGCTGGGTGCCAGGACCGAAAACCAACCAGTCCTACCTGGTACTGAAAGAGGATCCTGAAGTAATGGCCGGACTGATTGAATCCCTGATGCTTGGCAACAAATGAAACCGTTTGTCAACTCAGGCATCCTTCTGATCCTGAAGGTATTGCTGGATGCCGGTGGGGATTCGGCGATGGAGAATAACTACGGTTACACACCCATGGAGAGGGGATAGGAGGCAGGGAACGATTCTGTAATCATGGTGCTTGATAGGTTTGAAAATTAAAAAGCTTCTGTCGCTGAATTGTTTAAAAACTGTATAATCTCTTCTTCTACGGGCTCTTCGCGGATAAATGTGACGGTCTCGGAATAGTCTATATCTTTGAAATAGGTCAGTTGCTGTTTAAAGAGCTTAAGGTTGAACGAATCACGGTATAATTCTTTAGCTCTGCGGCCAATCTCATCGATCGGGTGGTGATATTTGATAATAAAGTACATATCAACATAATCCTTCCATTTTGCCCTTCCACCTAATGCAAAAGCTTTCATTGCGGCCAGATCAATCAATTCGGGCATAGTGATTATCTTTTCAAATTTCTGTTCATGAGGAACTGTATACGGATAATTGAAGAATGTAATTTTCACATCATCTATCAAAATATGAAGCTGGTCAAAAGCTTCATGAAGCACCTTATAAGCTATTTCTTTTTCTGCAAGCTTATTTTTTATACTTTTTCGCTTCACATCGGAGCCGGTGAACAGATCAAAGTCAATGGACTGCCTGTGACCAATGTAAAATGCAACCGCTGTTCCGCCGGCCAGGAAATAATCCCTGGAAAACCCGGAAATCAACGGCAGTAAATTATTTTGACTGGGTGTCAGTATTTCTCTGTGCATGCCTCTGAAAATATAGCTTGAAATAATTAACTACTTCAGGAAAATAATTTACTCTTTCTCCTGAAATATGTGAATAAAAAATATCTGCAACTTTATTTATTCCCACAACATCAAACAGTTTTTTCACTGATTGATCATCGCCATAATTCAGAATGGCCTCAACCAGTGCTTCGAGACTGATTTGTTCCTTGTCCTGTTCGGGTACATACCAGAACAGGTTTTTATTCTCTTTAATAAAATCTTGTATATTTTTGTTGTTCATCTATAATTCCAGGACTTTGTCTTTCAGGCTTTCCTTATTTCATCAACAAACTGATCAAATAAATCAAGTTTGGTACTTACTATATTATAAGTGATCTCAAGATCGATATCCGGGCCTGATTTTATTATTCCCTCCTGAGATGATCCGAAAAGAAAAGCAAAAAGGATTTCGGGGAATGCTTCATTCAGGTCCCGGGCAAGATGTTCAATATGTATCTTTGTGGGCGTCAATATCAAATTTTCATAAAGTTACTGATTTCATTAGAATTCGATGCACCCGTAGTTATCAGTTTTCAGCAATTCATTAACTTCACTCTTGTTGAAATCCTCCGGATCAAATTCCCCTCCCAGCCATTCAGAATACATATCAAATTCTTTATGATCAGGTTGTTTGAGTATTTCAAGCAGATTAGCATATCCCCATGGTCCGCCACAATCTTCAGGCGGACAATTTAATTTCCCGTCCAGGCAGACAGGATATTCAGTCTTGTTGTCAAATGGATGGATCTTTTCAAGAATAATGTCGTGTTCCCATCCGTCACCGAAATCATACTCGTAGATGATTTGATCTTTTTCCTGTTTCAACAGCTCTGATATTTTCGTGTCTTTGTAATCAATATCACACTGAGTGTCCCAGAAATCCTCCTCCTCCTCGGTCCATTCCTTATAGAAATACTCCTCTTTTACAAACTGGTGCAGGTGCGAATTGGTCCATCCCATGGTGGTCTGGATGATCCTGTGAAGATCAGGTAATGATAGGTCGGATGGCACAAGTATCCTTCGCCAGATCTTTGGCTTGTACCTTTTTAGGATTATCTGGATCTGATAAATTTTTTGTTGCATTTTTTCTGACAAATATAATGTATATGGTCGGCTGGTGATTATTTCAATTCAATGAACTTCCGGTATTTTCGCCAGTGTTTTCCTAATTCACGCCAAACATCATTGAAATCCGGTATGTCTATCATTTGATTCGACAGATGCAGCTTCCACTGTCTGGCGAATATCATTTTCTTTTGTGCCACAACTGCCGTAAGTTCATTTGGTTCATATCCTTTATACAATGCCTTCTCCTTGAATGCGAAAATGTAATCTTCTATATCCAGTCCTTCTTTTTCAAACAGAAACCAAAGGTCATATATATCCCTGGGCGTGGTTCGTTGCATTAGAGAGCGCATTTTTTCCGCAATTACTTCCCCAAGTGTGTAAGAGAGAATGCTACACTCTACTTTTTCAAGGTCGGAATACGAGTTTATAATCTGCAGCACAACAGGGTCGTTGTAGATTAGTTCATCCTGACTGATGTCAACTTTAATATCCTTGTTGGTCCCAGCACCCCCTAAAGGACCGGTATATGAAAGGTAGAAACTGAAATTTCCTGTCTTATGCTGTGTTTCATCTTTTAAGGATAACGATATTCGGGATTCCTCATATACCCATTCACTCAGTTTGCCGAAAGCAGACCTGATAATATCAATATCAAAATCCCTTCCCTGAAAAGTAAAGTCAAGATCCTCCGAAAAACGGTAATCCCGAAAATAAATTTTTTTCAACACTGTGCCTCCTTTGAAAATCAGGTTCTCCCTGAGAAATGGATTGTTCGATATGCCATAAATAACCCAGGATATAACATAATCCTTTTCAATCTGCGTATCTCTTACACCTAATTCGCCTGATATGGATTTTAATTCTCCAGCTTGTATCACCGTTTTATGTTTTAATGGAATCGAATGCAGTTTTAAAGTCAATGTTGTCAATGATTCCCCATTTTGAGATATATCTGCCAGTTTTTGGTAAGGAAGGGTCTAAAAGGGCATAAGAAGAACTGATCTTTCTATTAATAAAGTTCTGAAGTTCAGGAAAAAGGTCAAGCTGTGCTATGATAAAACCAAGTCGCTTGTAGACCGCCTGTGTATTGAACCTTTCGAGATAGTCCTCAAATCTATCCATTTGGAATTTCCCCTGACTCTTATAAAATGCTTTGGTAATTTCGGTTATACCGCCTGCATAGTCAGGTTTGTATAGAGAGTCAAGAAATGTCTTTTCAAGATCGCTGCAATTTATTTTATGGAAATCATCAATCCAGTACTTCTTAAAACCAAAGAAGCGGTTATTACTTAAAGTGATTAACTCAAACCGGATATTTTTTACCCGACGAGTTTTAGGTTTCACCTGTTCCCTTGTAACTATCTGTTCTACCATTGAGGGCTGTGTGATTAACCCGTGAATATCCAGGGCGCTGTAGAATCCAATATAATATTCTTTTGGCTCTACCATGGCCTCTGCAGTAAGATGCCAGTTCGGGAAATATAGATCCGTCTTTTGCTCGTAAGGAATACGATGGTACAATCCTTCTTTAATACGCATAATTATACCCCTCTTTGTCATATCACTGAGCAGCTTCCTGACAGTTGGTTGATTTTTTCCTGGCAGAATAGTTATGGCGTCTTTCAGTGTAAAGAAGTCTTTATTCTGATTAATGAGTGCATTTAGCAGCTGAGCTGATCGGTATGATATATTCTTGTTCATATCTGAAGTGTGAGATTCAAGCTCACATTCTAGCTATAAGAACAAAGGTAATTATAATTATTGAAAAGAATCAATAATCAATAGCGTATTGTATATACTAAGTGAGCTTTCAGGTAACAGATAGGATATGAAAGGTCGTAGAGATTTTTCAATTAGTTGGGCAAATTGATATCCTGATCTGGTATCAATTTACCTTCCTGTGCTTCACGCGGTTGAATTTCAGGCTTTTCAGGATCCAGTCGGGCAGGGCCTTTTCGGGTTTTCTCTTGCGGAGGTTGATATACCATCCCAGTTTCTTGATCACCGGGATCCTGTGGGTCTCGACAAATTCTATAAGGGTGCCGTCGGGGTCCTCGATATAGGAAAATTGTCCGGCTGCCTCACCCATATCAAAGGTATTCTCATGTTTTGTCCGTGAGTCCACCGTAAAAGGAAAGCCTTTGGATTTGCATTCCCGGGCCAGTTGTTCCATGCCGGTGATGTCGTAGCACAGATGTATGAACCCCGGATCTCCCCATTGCCTTCCTTCGAAGATCTTTTTGGGCTTGCGGTCGGTTACCTTCACAAGCTCGACCTGGCTGGGACCGAAAAGCCTGCTGAATTTGCCCTTCCAGCTGTCGTTACTGGCGACCAGCACCCTTCTGAAAGTGTGCTCACCGCCCCTGGCACCGGCAAGATCATCAAATTTCCCCTCCACATCGTAGATGATCCTGTCATAACCCAGTATGCCGCTGTAAAGTTTCAGGGCGCGTTCAATGTTTGATACCCCGATGAGTGCCCCGTAGGTAGCACCGGTTAGCTTTTTTTCTTCCCTGAACCATGAATTGCCCCCGACAACCTGGAACAGGTTATCATATGGATCGGTTATGAAAAAATGTTTTGTGCCCGCAGGATCGGTTCCGATCTCACTGATATCCGATTTCAAAGACCGGTAGTACTCATGGGTGGCCTCCACATCCTTGGCTTTGATCTTGGCAGCATTGATCCCCAGGTCGCCCAGGTGGATCTTGAAATTTGCAAAGACCGGTTTGCGTATGGTATACTGCCAGATCTCGAATCCGCCGCCGCCCTGAAGGTTTATGGCCATGGCTGCATGCCGTTCCTGTGGTTCTCCGTTTGTATAGGGCAGCATCAGGTCTGCAGTGGCCTTCTCTTCGAAGATCCTGACATCCATACCGAAATGTTCGTGGTACCACTTCCAGGCCTCCCTGAGGTTGGTTACCCCGATGCCGATAAATTGTATGCCGCTTATGATTTTCTCCTTGAGTTCTCCGGTTCCTATCTCCATAGATGTCAGTATTTTCTGCGAAGATACTACTAAAATTTCATATAAAAGCTGGGATCCGGGGTGAGATTTATACCGGGTAACTACCTGAGATGCCTGTCTGAGATGCCTGCCATTTCCTCAATAATGATCTTCCGCTGTCGGATGAGAGAAGGAATAAGTGATCTGCTGTTTTTCCTGTTGAAAAAGTACTTCCAGAGAGCCCTCATTTTTTTCAATGAGATCAGGTATTCATGGGCAAATAGTCCGGCCGGCAACAAACTGACCAGGTAAGCCCACTTGACCCACCACCATTCCCTGACAAATATGGCCACAATACCAAACTGTACCAGGTGAACGATGGGAAAGATAAGCAGTCCGGCCACATACTTTACGGAACTGTGAAACTGGATATCCTTGATTTTACGGGTGATCATCAGGACAAGCCTGCTGGGGATGATGTTGTTTGCCAAACCGTATAAAAACAGGGGCAATAGCAGGATCATCACCAGGCTCAACAACACAAGGCCGAAAAATGATACTCCGGCGCGTTCGAAGATCCAGTCACGGATGTTCTGCCCGTCAATGCCGCTTGTATATTCAGCTACCAGTTTATCAAGTTTCTCTATTCGCTCCGGTTCTTTTTCAAGGACTTCATCAAGCATGGCGATCATTTTTTTGTCCGCCAAAAACCGGCTGTACAGGCTCTTGCCTTTGATGCCTGCCAGTTTCCTCATCCTGGAATTGAAAATGGTCCGCAGCGAGTACCAGGTGTCATAGTATTGTTCTGTCCTGATATCTATCATATACTTGCGCATCTCTTCGGACAGCCTCTCTCTTATTTTGTTGATAGCCTTTGCGGAATTCTCCTTAAAATCATTGTAATACTCTGCTACTGATAAAGGCTCGCCGTATATCACCAGCAGCTTGGACCTGAGATTGTTGTATTTATTGTAGTCTATTCCAACCGGGACAATCTGCACGCCGCGCTGATCGCCGTATTTCTCCTGCGCACGAAAAGCTATGCGAAAAATTCCCTTCACGAGCTGCCTGAGACGCCTTTTATCGCCATGGTTTCCTTCGGGCATGATGCCCATGGGTAAGATTGCCCGGTCAAGTACACCGATCGTGTTTTCGAATATCTCCTCGTTTTTGGATAATTCGCCGACACCGTCTCTCATACGGTAGATGGGAAGCATTTTAAAGAGGGTCCAAAGGCTGGCCAGGGTCTTGTTGTTAAACACATCGGAACGGACCAAAAAAACAATATCCAGCCGGCTGGTATGCAGGGGCGCCATGGCGTCCATCAGTGCATTCTGATGATTGGGAGCCATGATAACAGGGCAATTCCGGGGTATCTGCTGCCAGAATTTTACCTGGATCCTGCGGTAGAATACCCGGTGGCAGAAATAAGCGTAGGCCTTGAACATCTTGTACCTGAAGGACCATCTGTCGATCGGCTTTTTACTCATGTGCTGAAAGTAGAATTAATAATTTTCACACGCAGCAGGCTTTGAAAAATAGTAAATAATTTTGAATTTAAGGCCCGTCCGGGTGGACCGGCAGGGATAAATATACCTGCTTACGACGAAACCAGATCAAAAAAATACTGAAATTAAGAGCGTATTGATTAATTTTATAAGATCTGAAAGGGACTGATGACTGCCGGTATATTATGTAAATAACTGTTATGGAAATAAGTGTCAAGGATCTTAACGAGAATTTTTTCAGGACTATAGGCGACGAATGGATGCTGATAACTGCCGGCAACAGGGAGGGTTTTAATACCATGACTGCCAGCTGGGGAACCATAGGTGAATTATGGAGCCTGCCGGTGGCCATCTGTTTTGTCAGGCCCCAGCGCTATACATTCAAATTTATGGAACAGCATGATTATTACACCCTGTGTTTTTTCAAGCCGGAGCATAATGATATTTTACAATATTGCGGCAGCCATTCGGGCAGGAAGGTCGATAAGATCGCCGAGACCGGGTTGAAGCCGGTGTACACTGATAAAGGGAATGTATATTTCGAACAGGCCCGGCTGGTGCTGGAATGCAGGAAGCTGTATTCAGATCATATAAAACCGGAGATGTTTGTGGTCCAGGAGCTGATGGGCCGCAATTACCCGGCCAGGGACTATCACAAATTTTATATAGGCGAGGTTATCAGCTGTTTGAAGCAATGAAAACACAGGTTTTATCCTGATTAAAAACTGACAGGAGTGGACCAGGTTTATACTTCGTATATACAGAGCAAGATTGGTTACCTTATTATAGTGGCCAGTGAACAATATGTACAGGAGATCCGTTTCAGCGATGAAAAGCCTGACACAGGTGAGACAAATGAAATCACCTCTAAATGTGTATGCCAGTTAACAGAATATTTTTCAGGGGAGCGCCGGGAGTTTGATGTGCCGGTACATGCCCGTGGGACTGAATTCCAGGTCAGGGTGTGGGAGGAACTCATGAAGGTGCCGTTCGGCCAGCAGGTCACTTACCGGGAACTGGCTGAACAGGTTGGAGATATCAAACTGACAAGGGCAATAGGGATGGCAAGCTCTAAAAACCGGATCAGCATTATTGTCCCCTGTCACCGTGTGGTGGGCAGCAGTGGAAAGCTTACAGGCTATGCAGCCGGACTGTGGAGAAAAGACTGGCTGCTCAAACACGAGCGCCTGGTAGCGGGGGTAACTCACCAGATGGACCTGTTCTTTTAATCATAATCCCCTGTTTTATCCGGTACATGGAAAAAGCCACGATCATTTTCGACGGAATGTGCAATCTCTGTAGCTGGGGCAGTGTTTTTTGCCGTCTGAAGAACTAATCAGCAGGTTTATCAATTGATCTTTCAGGGAATAGCTAAAAATAATATATTTGCATCCTGATTATTAAAATACCCCTTCCATGAAAAAATATTCTGTTATTTCTGTCCTGATCATACTGGCGGCAATGGTTTATGCACAGGAGGAGCCGGCGGATACTTCCTACTGGACAGGCGGGGGAACCTTCACCTTTGCTTTCAGCCAGGTCTCACTTACCAACTGGGCCCCGGGGGGTGAAAATTCGGTTGCCGGGAACGGACAGGCAAACCTTTTTATGAATTATAATAAAGAAAAGTCAAGCTGGGAGAATTTCCTGGGAACTGCCTATGGTCTTATGAAGCAGGGCAGTGGTAATGTGAGGAAGACCAATGACAGGCTGGAGGTTTATTCCAAGTACGGGTATAAGACCAAGAGCAAATGGTTCTATACGGCCATGGCCAAATTCAATACACAATTCGCGGATGGTTATAAATATCCCAACGATTCCGATGTCATTTCAAAACCAATGGCGCCGGCCTACATCAGTCTTTCTGTCGGGATGGATTACAAACCATCTGCAAAGTTCAACTTATTTCTTGCTCCGGTTTCAGCAAAGATCACCATAGTGAATGATGATTCTTTGTCGGCCCGTGGCGCTTTCGGAGTTGAACCAGGAAAAACCATCAGAGAAGAATTCGGCGGATTCGTCAAGATCAAGTATACCGATGATATCATGGAAAACGTGAACCTGATGACCACAGTGGATTTTTTCTCCAACTATATCAAAAATCCGCAGTATATTGATGTCAGCTGGGAACTCACCCTGACCATGAGCATCAATAAATGGCTTACTGCAAACATAAGTACACACCTGGTATTCGACGAAGACATTAAATTCAAGGAATTTAATGACCTGGGGGTGCTGACCGGTGAAAAAGCCAAGGTCCAGTTCAAGGAATTAATAGGTATAGGCCTTACTTTTAAACTCTGATCTATGGATCAGTTTTGACCGGAGCATTTCAGCTTTCACGGGTATATGTATATTTCCTTATCGTGCAAAAGACTAACTCCTGTTGTGTCGGAGGTGATATCTTTTTGAGAGTCCGGCCAGAAGATTGCTGAAAGTAGCCATGGCCTCCTTAGTCTCTTCTGAAACCTCTTTCTGTTGTATGCGCAACAGCACAAAGGCATAGAGTCCCTCAAAACAGGCTTCAATTTCTGACTTGTAAGACTTGCCTGACCGGGCAATGAAGGTGGTGATATTCTCTGTGGCAAGGTGGTACAGCTCCTGGTACCTGATCTCTTCATCATTTTCCATAAGCTCGAGATGCAGGCTGGTAAGG
>CAZILN010000368.1:0-3806 GCA_964540005.1 uncultured Bacteroidaceae bacterium
GTGCTGGTCATCCAGCTCGGACCCTTTGCCTGGTGAACTGATCCTGTTAATGAGGTACACTATGACGTGGTAATTGAGGTGTTGGCCAGGATGGCTTTCAGTAATAAGGTCCTTGGAAATAAAACCCCGATTGGGCAGGCATTGCTTGATAAACATTATCTGCGCAAGCATGGAAAAGATGCCTACTATGGCCAGGGAAACAGGATGACGGTTAAAAGATCAAAAGTATAGAAGTTCAAAGTTCACAAATTACAAGTTCAACAATGAAAAAAAACGAATATGTTATCGGACTGGATTATGGGACTGATTCGGTCCGTGCAGTAATTATCGATGCTGCCAACGGTGAAGAAAGAGCAAGCTCAGTATTCATCTATCCACGCTGGAGCAGTGGAAGGTACTGTGATCCGTCGAAAAACCAGTTCAGGCAGCACCCGCTGGATTATTTACAGGGACTGGAAGTTACCATCAGGGAATGTCTTACACAGGCGCCTGAAGAAGTTATTAAAAGTATTAAAGGCATATCGGTGGACACAACCGGGTCAACTCCTGTTGCTGTAAATAAGGAAGGAACCCCCCTGTCCCTCATGGAAGGTTTTGAGGACAATCCCAACGCTATGTTCATCCTGTGGAAGGACCATACTTCAGTAAAGGAGGCAGATGAGATCAACTCACTGGCAAAGACATGGGGTGGCACTGACTACACAAAATATGAAGGTGGAATATATTCTTCGGAATGGTTCTGGGCCAAGATCCTGCACGTCATGAGAGAAGATCCCGAGGTGGCTGAGGCTGCCTGGTCCTGGGTGGAACACTGCGACTGGATGCCTGCTTTCCTGACCGGCGACACTGATCCCCTGACCCTGAAGAGGAGCCGTTGTGCGGCCGGGCACAAGGCCATGTGGCATGAAGATTTTGGTGGCCTGCCTTCAGAGGAATTCCTGGTGAAACTGGATCCGCTGCTGGGTGGTCTGCGTGAGCGTTTGTATGATAAAACCTACACATCTGATATCACAACCGGAACACTTTCAAAGGCGTGGTCAGATAAACTGGAGTTGCCTGAAGGAATTGCCGTGGGTGTGGGGGCCTTTGATGCTCATATGGGTGCTGTAGGGGGAGAGATACAAGCCTATTATTTAAGCAAAATAGTGGGCACCTCCACCTGTGATATGCTGGTGGCCCCTATGGAGGATATGAAGGATACACTGGTACGGGGGATTTGCGGACAAGTGGATGGATCTGTTACTCCGGGTATGCTGGGACTGGAAGCCGGGCAGTCGGCTTTCGGTGATATATATGCCTGGTTTAAGGATATTCTGGCATGGCCACTGGAAGAGGTATTGAAGAAATCAGACCTCCTGGATAAAGAAACCAGGGAAAAACTTACCGAGAGTATTTCCTCCCGGATCATTCCAGAGTTAACAGCAGCTGCCGGGAAAATCGATCCCGGAGAGTCAGGGATCGTGGCTCTGGACTGGATGAACGGCCGGCGGACCCCTGATGCGAACCAGGCACTCAAGGGGGCTTTACTGGGACTCAGTCTGGGAAGTGATGCCCCCAGGATATTCAGGGCCCTGGTTGAGGCTACGGCTTTCGGATCTAAAAAGATCGTGGAACGCTTCGAAGAGGAGGGGGTCAGGATTGACGGGGTAATTGCCCTTGGAGGTGTAGCCAAGAAATCACCTTTTGTCATGCAGGTGCTTGCCGATGTACTAAACCGGCCCATTAAAGTATCAAAATCAGAACAGACCGTGGCCCTGGGGGCAGCCATGTTTGCAGCCATAGCATCCGGTATTTATCGGGATGTACAGGAAGCCCAGAAAGCCATGGGTGCCGGATTCGATGCAGAATATACGCCGGATCCACAAAGGGTTGCCAGGTACGAGGAATTGTATCAAAGCTATTTGCAATTCGGCAAGTTTATTGAAGATCAAACTTAAAGGAACAAATAAGATAAGTTCCCTAAAAGCATTCAATATGAAACGACTATTACATAGATACTTTCCTGTTCTTATTATATTTTCTTTTTCGGTCATTGGTTTTAATACGGAAGCTGAGATCCTTGAGATACGGAAATAGAGATGAAAGTTATAAGATCCATAATCATAGTCCTGATACCTGTATGCCTGTCATGCTCCAGGAAAGCTCCCGAAGGCTGCTTTCCTTCCGCATACCTGCCGGAACATATTACTCCCCTGACTTCATTCGGACAACGGGGCGAATGGTCTCTGGACGGGAACACGGTATTTTTTGTTGACAGTGCGGGAGGAGAATTATGGAGTGTGGATATTAATACCCTTAAAACAAAGCAGATCTCCGATGCATCCATGAGGCCCGAGGGGCATGGTTACTACCGGATTTTGTGCCTTGCCAACGGTGATTACCTCCTGACCTGCGGTGAAGGCAGGCGGACCACCTATATCCAGATCTGGAATAAAAGTATGGAAAGACCACCGGTTACACTGGATGTTAAAATTAACGAAGGGCCTGCCGTATCGAGAAAAACAATGAAAATTGCATGGACTGAAAAGCAGCAGAAGATATGGATAGGGGAGATTGCCTATGAAAATGGCATACCTGACATAATTAAGAGAAAAATGGTTATAGACAACCAGGATGTTGTAGTAGACAGCATTAAATATGAAGGGATGCTGGAACCCCAGAGTTTCAGGCCCGGACGTGAGAACGAACTGATCTGGGCGCAGTACGGGCATGATTCAAGGGGGGTGTTTACCAGTGAGACGATGGGATATGATGATCTCACCGGTACCATAATAAATTATTCAAAAGCACCCGGCCAGTATGATGAACCGGAAGGGATTTTCCCTGATGGCATCTATACCCTGATCGAATGTGACAGGCATGATCCGCAGGGCACCAAAAATATTGATCTGTATAAGCTTGAACTCGATGGAACCGGGACAAACTGGACCCGGCTTACATTTTTCAATGAGGTGAAAGGTTTCCGGACCAGCAATCCTGTGGTCCGGGATGATGGTAAGAAGATAGTATTCCAGGCTTCCCTCTCAGGTTCTGATGCCGGTGCGGGATGCGGATTGTATATTTACCACTTCTAAGTGCAGCATTTGATGAATACCCCCGGGATCATTACCCTCATGCTGATTACTGCAGCTAATGTGTGGTTTAACTGGTGGATCTCAATCCGGGAAAAACGATACCACGGGATCTTCCGTTTTATAAGTTTTGAATGCCTGGTTGTCATGGTATATCTGAATTATCCTGTTTGGTTTTCAGACGCTTTTTCCCTCCGACAGCTCATTTCCTGGTTTCTCCTCGGCCTGTGCATCATGGTGGCAGCGATGGGCTTTTTCATTTTCTACTCAAGAGGTAAGCCGGAGGACCACATGGAGAAAACCACTCAACTTATAAGTTCAGGCATTTACGAATACATCCGCCACCCCCTGTATCTTTCACTTATTCTTGGAGGATTCGGGGCGATGCTGAAGGATCCCGGATGGCAGCAGATTGCATTATCACTGCTCAATTTCCTGGCCATGATATTTACTGCCAGGGTGGAAGAAAAGGAAATGATTCGTAAATTCGATAAGGCCTATCAGGAGTATATGAAACAGTCAAAAATGTTTTTCCCGTATGTTTTTTGATTCAGATGATTTTTAACGAACAGAGCCAGGAAGAACTCCGCATTATCAAGAGCTTCATTCAGGAGTTCAGCGAGTTCCCGGTAGGGAAGTTGATAAAATCGGAATCACCGGACTTTATCCTGAAAGTAAACTCAAAAACTTCCATCGGTATTGAACTGACCAGGTTACGGCCTCCGGTTTCCACCG
>CAZILN010000369.1:0-7629 GCA_964540005.1 uncultured Bacteroidaceae bacterium
AAGGTCATATCCAGGTATTCGTAATTGGTATTCGGGGCCTGTATGAAATTCAGGGGTATGGTAAGAAAACAATTCACCCTGTCGCTTCCAACCTGGGCAGGTTTCCACTCCCCGGGCAGGGTCCTGACGGCTTCGGCAGCAATTTCATCGAAATCCGGCATGATTCCGCTGGCAACATATACCCCGTCAACAGTTCCTGATTCAGTTATTACAAAACCGATGGTCAGTACTCCTTCCAGGTTGTCAAGGTTAAATCCTGATTGATAGATATATTCAAGCAGGTATTTGTGCAGGAATTTGGTGCCCGGTTTATATTCCGGGTAAGAACTGACCAGGTAAAACAGGTTGTCAACATACTCTTCTCCGTTCTCAAGCCAGTTCTTGTTTGAGATTAACTGGTTATCCTTATAGCTGGATTCCGATTTCATCTGGCCGTTCTTATGGAATTTCCGTTCAATTCCCTGCAAGATCAGAGGAAATCGGGTGCTTGATGTACCTGTCCTGATGGTCATATTGTTCCATACTTCAATAAAGGCGTACCATCCCTGTGGCGTTTCGGTATAGTGACGCGTATAAACCCTGGTATTCAGTCCATCCCTGTACTCCCTGATCAGGTATTCATTTTCGTTCCTGATTCTAACTTTTTCGCCTAACAACAACTTCCAGAGTCCGTCTTCCTTAAAATAAATATCTACCTTAAACTTAGTTTTGGATGACTGGCTTACATCCCTCTTCAGAACTGCTCCCCGTGAATCCGAAGGAATATTGTTCACTCCGTAATAGTATGTAGTATCCTGTGCTGATACTGTGTTCAGTGACAGGATAACCAGCAATAAGAAAGGGTAAAATCTGCACATAGCCGGTTTGATACGCATAATTATCTGATCACAATCAATAGATCCTTGACTTTTCTTTTTTCTTTCTCCATTCCCCGTCATTCACCGGAGGAGGGCTAAGTTCTTCGGGATTTTTCTGAACCAGGTGTATGGCCTGTTCAGTGCAGCTGGTAATGCAGAGTCCGCATCCGTAACATTCGGTTTTATCCACATGCGAAACCCCCTCAATTATTTCAATGGCATTGAACTGGCAGCGCTCAAGGCATAGTTCACAACCGCTGCAGAGGCTTTCATCAACGATAGCATAAAAATCAGACGAAGCGATCGAATGCTTGCACCCATGCTCAACCATGCTGCGCAATACCCCGCAGGAACAGGTACAGCAATTACAAATATAATTTACCTCATTCTGGGCATTGTTTATCGAATGCACCAGGCCTTCCCTGTCCGCCTCAGCCAGGATCTCAAGGGCTTCCTCCTTTGTAATGGCACGGATATCCTCGTTACGGTCAAAGAAACCTGGACTGGGAGCAAATACAAGGCAATTCTCCACCGGGTGGTCACAACCCTTTCCAATAAGTTTCTGCTGTACCCGGCAAATGCAGTTCAGTACGCCCCATGACCGGGCATCATCAATGTATGTTGATGCCTTTTCATATGGCATTACATCAATGTTTACAGGTATGGTCCTTTCAACGGGAATGATCCTGTGCACCGAAGGATCAGTGATCATTGTCTTATAGAAAGCTTCCTTGTAATAGGCCTCAAAATACTCTGCAAATTCCTTATCGATCTTTGCATTTTGCTTCTCATAGAATCCAACAACAAAGGGTATGAGGTAGAAAACAAAACCCACTCCCTGCTCTCTTCTCATTTCAATCAGTCCCTTCTTAACCATCCCGATCAGCAAGGATTTGGCCTCCTGTTCAGAAAGATTGTTCCTTTCAGCAATCTGTCCTATTGATTGATGTTCCAGGCTCATGCCGGTCGCAAGCCTGGCCTGCTCCGGAGAAAAAAGCTTGGCCAGCAGCTTTAATTCCACCCCGCTTTCAGTTGGGGGAAACCCGTTTGGTATCTCATTGAGCTTTTCTGCCAGGGACCGGTATAATCCTTCCAGGTTTTCCATAATGAAAATATTTATTCGTGATATCAGCACAGCAAGCCTGCTGCTAAGTTTATATTCCCTGCTGCGGAATAAATGTACAATTATTCTGTAAAATCCTGCAATTTCTGCCTGTTGGCTCTCTTGTTTTGCAAAAACTCCTGTATCCAGTAAAAGATACAGTGAAACAGTTCATGAAGGTTGAAAATACTAAAAAATGTTACATATGTTATAGTATTTGAAACATCAATGCTAGACATTGGTGTGATCCGGCATTATCTTGCTCACGTAATATTATGTTCAGATTTTATGGACTGAACCACATTAGTAACCATTAATATCAATTATCATGGATTTTCATCTTTACCCCAATCCTGCTTCTGATGTTGTCTATCTGGAGAATATTCAGGATTGCTGCCATGTTTCGCTTTTAAACATGGTTGGACAGACTGTGCGGATGATGAAACCCAATGGCTTGAAAAAGTGTGAAATGAAGATGTCTGACCTGGATGAGGGTATTTATTTCATCCGGTTCCTGGATCATGATCAAAATGCTTGCATCAGGAGGGTGATCAAGAAATAAAGACAGATCACCTTCCATGATTTGAAAATGTTATTTCCCGGAAGCTACATGCTTACGATATTTCGCCCGTGATATTCAGTGGCCCCGGTAAGCTTGTGCAATACCTCCAGGTTCTCTGGGCTTACCTTTCCTGCCACTATAACTTTTATCTTATCTCCTGCCCTCAAAACCATCTCCCTGAGCTTTATGCTGCCTTTTAAGGCATTTTCAGCACCACCGGAACTCAGGATACTGTTTATACCTCCCAGTGCAATAAGATCCTCCAGAGCCTGCACAGGATCCTTAGTCAGGTCAATGACCTTGTGTACAGTTACTTTAAGCGGAATGGGGACCGCCGAAGTGACCCCTTCTATCAGTCCGGGCTCAGGTGTCAGTCCGTCAAGATCCAGCCTTGAACACAACTCCAGTCTGTCCTTATACTACTTCCCGGGTAATTGACTCTCCTCGCAGCAGAGCTGCGAAGAATCATCGATTAATTGTCTATTTTTATTTGTGCTCGCTAACCCCGAAGCAGAGCTTCGGGGAATGCGCTCGCGTAATTCAAGTATGGGGCTGAAACTGTAGAACTCCTTTTCGTCCCCATCCATTAAAAGTACCGGTATAGATAAAAAGGCTCACAGCCGGGAACAGGATCCTGCAGTTCATCAGGACCGCCAATAAAAGGGTAGCTTGTTTCATTTTTGCCTATTTTTGATTGATAATGTACAAAATAAATTGAGACCGGGAGCCGTGATCTATGCTGAAACATCTTCCTTTAATATTACTGATAATATCCATATCGGTTTCTCTGGTATGGTCACAGGAAATGAACAGCCATGGCAACAGGACAGATAACATTCTTTATAATTGGGATCCGCATGGTAACAGATGGTTGCTGAATTACCGGAATATTTTCGAATATTCTGATAGTCAGTCCATAACCGTATTCTATTTTGCCAGTGATGATCAGGAATGATTACCTTTCCGCAAGGAAGTTTTAGAGGAGAATGAGCTGGGACTGGAAACAGGATTCGAGCGTTACCTGTGGCAGGAATTCTATAATGAATTCATAACAGGATAATAATACGCTAGATCCGGTACATTTCATGGCAAATCGGAATTGAAGGGGTTTCATAACAAATATTTAACATGAATTAGTTTCCGGAATCCTCTTATTATGCATACTTTTGCGCGCCCTGAAAACTAAATAAGTTAAAAACATACTGATATGTCTCTACAAAACTTAAGAAATATAGGCATTGCAGCTCATATTGATGCCGGAAAAACTACTGTGACTGAACGACTGCTGTACTTTACAGGCACCAGCAGGAAAATGGGAGAAGTTCATGACGGACAGGCTACCATGGATTTCATGAAGCAGGAACAGGAACGCGGGATCACCATTGCCTCTGCAGCTATTTCCTGTCAGTGGGAAGGAACCCAGATAAATATCATTGATACTCCCGGACACGTCGACTTCACTATTGAAGTGGAACGGTCCCTGCGTGTCATTGACGGCATGGTAGCTGTATTCTGTGCAGTGGGGGGTGTCGAACCCCAGAGCGAGACCGTCTGGAACCAGGCACACAGGTACAGGGTGCCCAGGATTGCTTTTGTCAATAAAATGGACCGTACAGGGGCGGATTTTGATGAGGTGGTGAATCAGATGAACAAATATCTGGATGCCAATGCAGTGCCACTGCAAATCCCTATGGGTGCTGAGGACGATTTTACCGGTATGGTAGACATTATTCGTTGTAAAGCATACCAGTTCGATGGTTATGATAGGATAGAGATCGCCACGCCGCCGGAATACCACGATAAATGTGCTGCTGCCAGAGATTTGCTTATCGAGAGACTGGCCGACTTTAATGACGAGGTCATGGAACTGTACCTTGATGATAAAGATGTACCGGCTGATCTTCTTATCAGGGCAACACGTGAGACTACTTTAAAACTTTTAATTACCCCTGTTATTTGCGGGGCAGCTTACAAAAACAAGGGGATACAGCTGTTGCTTGATGCAGTCGTGGATTATCTTCCCTCCCCTGTTGATGTTGGCGCTGTGGTTGGGACCGATCTTGATGATGAAGAAAAGACCCATGCACGCTACCCGACGCCAAAGGATCCTTTCTCTGCCCTTGCCTTCAAGATTATTCATGATCCCTTTGTGGGACAACAGACTTTTGTCAGGATCTTCTCCGGAACGCTGAAGAGCGGCATGCAGATCCTGAACACAACAAAAGACGAGAATGAGCGAATAGGCAGGATATACCAGATACATGCCAAGGAACGTAAGGAAATCCAGGAAGCGGGTCCGGGTGACATAGTGGCCCTTGTGGGACTCAAATACACCAAGACCGGTGATACCCTCTGCGATACGGCTCATCCGCTGTTCCTTGAAAACATACATGTTCCGCCTTCGGTGATAGAAATGAAAGTAAACCCGGTAACCAGGAAGGACCAGGGAAAACTGGGGGAAGCGCTGCATAAACTGGCTAACGAGGATCCCTCCTTCAATGTCAGGTATGATGATGAAACAGAAGAAACAGTAATATCAGGCATGGGTGAACTGCACCTTGAAATACTTGTCGACAGGCTGAAAGATGAATTCAAAGTGGATGTAGAAGTGGGAGAACCGGCAGTGGCATTGCGTGAAACAATCGGATCGGTGGTCGAATGTGAATATAAACATTCCAAACAGACGGGTGGAAAAGGCCAGTTTGCACATACCATCATGCGCCTTGAACCCAATGAAGGGAATGGATATGAATTCGTTGATATGATCAAAGGGGGCCGCATACCCGCGGAATTCATCCCTTCGGTGAATAAGGGAATTAAGAAAACAATCGAGGAAGGGATACTGTCAGGTTTTCCTGTAGTTGATGTTAAGGTGGTTCTTCTTGACGGTAGCTTTCACGCAGTTGATTCGTCGGATTTTGCCTTCCAGACCTGTGCCTCTATCTGCTTCAAGGATGGATTTAAAAAGAGCAAGCCTGAGCTCCTGGAACCTGTAATGCGCATTGAGATCAATACTCCCGATGAATACATGGGAGACATCATAAGCAACCTGAACCGGAAAAGGGGAAAGATTGAATCCACGAGGCGTTTCAGGAAGGGATCCCAGAAACTGAATGGTTTTGTTCCGCTTATGGAAATGTTCGGTTATGCCACGCAGCTCAGGAATCTTTCAAGCGGCAGGGCCAATTATTCCATGGAATTCTACCGGTATCTCCCCATGACTGCCTCACTGCAGGCGGAATATCTCAAAAAGCAAAAGGAGAAAGAAGAACAGAAGGCATAATAATCCACCGGTCCTGATCTGACTGTAACACGACTTAAATACTATTCAGCGGGAATAGGCGGCAATCTTCAAAGTTCAAGCCTTTTTAGAACGGAGGTACTCATCGATCATGAGCTCATATTCTTCCTTCTTAATGATAAGTCGAATGAACTCCTGGTGAATTTTCTTCAGTTTTTTAGATGATGCAAGATATTCATCTTCGTTGTTGATCTTATCCATGAAAACTAGTGAATTTGCCATGTGTATTATTGCTTCCTAATCATAAATACATTAATTGTTCCAATTATCACATTCCCCTGTATATATGCATGTTAGGCAATTTTTGCGTCCATACTTCTTTCCTGAATTATGTTCGAAAGCAGTCAATTCGGTGTACGGAAGTGAACAGTGCCCGGATTGTTAATAACTTCTTTCCTGAAATGCACGTCTATTCATAAATTTTATAAATTTTGTCCTGTCCCGGTTAGGAAAGTTACCCTGTCACGATCCGGGGGGACCCATCCCGCATAGGGAGTCCACATGTCTACTAACACACCATGTATGCAGTAATTGATATCGAAACCACAGGAGGCAGTCCGCGGACAGAAAAAATTACCGAAATAGCCATCTACATCCACGATGGTAAAGAAGTGGTAGAGGAATTTACAACGCTTATCAATCCTGAAAAATCCATCCCTCATTTTATAACTGCCCTGACCGGCATCAGCAATGAAATGGTAGCCGATGCTCCAAAATTCTATGAAGTAGCCAGACAGATCGTTGAATTAACCGAGAACCGGGTTTTTGTTGCCCACAATGCCAACTTCGATTATCGTTTTATTAAATCGGAATTTAAAAGCCTGGGGTTTGATTTCACCAGGGAGCAGCTGTGCACCCTTAAGCTGAGCAGGAAGCTGCTGCCCGGATTCAGATCCTACAGCCTGGGAAACTTGTGCAAATCCCTTGAAATTGAACTGAACAACCGTCACCGCGCGAGTGGCGATGCACTGGCAACCACAAAGCTTCTTGAACTTCTTCTCAGCAACAGCGAAAAAGACAGAAATCAGGAGCTGGTTAAGTCTTCTTACTCCTTCAACACAGGTAACCTCCACCCGGCACTTGACATCAGATCAGTCGACTCATTGCCCGAGGAGGCCGGGGTGTATTACTTCCTGAATGATAAAAACCAGCTTATTTACATTGGCAAGAGCAAGAATATCCGCAAACGGGTGCTTAGCCACCTCAACAATACAAAATCAAAGAGAACCATTGAAATGACTGGGCAGATCGCTTCCATTGATTATGAACTGACAGGAAGCGAATTAGTCGCCCTGCTGATAGAATCGAGTGAGATCAAGAAACACATGCCGCGTTATAACAGGGCACAGCGCCGCAAATCCATGAACTATGGTTTATACTCATCCAAAGATCCGAAGGGATATATAAAACTGGAGATTGAGAGAACAACTGCCCGGGCCAGTGATAAGCCGTATACATGCTTTAGTAACCTTACAGAAGCCCGTTCAGCCATCTCAAGAATGATAGAAAGATACTGGCTGTGCCAGAAATTATGCGGGCTTTACCAGACCGATGGAGCCTGTTTTCATTACGAGATCAGGCAGTGCAACGGAGCATGTATCGGGAAAGAAGCTGTAGAGATATATAATAAGCGGGTAATGAATGCGTTAAGTAATTATTATTATGAGCACCGTAACTTCCTGATCATAGATAAGGGACGGAACCAGGAAGAGCGATCGGTGGTCCAGGTAGAAAGCGGGAAATACATAGGATTTGGCTTTCTTAGAGTGGATGAGTCCTATCTTCACCTGGAAAATATCTTAGACTG
>CAZILN010000370.1:0-41087 GCA_964540005.1 uncultured Bacteroidaceae bacterium
GAGGAAGAAAAATTAAAAAGAGAAAACACATACAGTCCGGTTCATTCACTTCTTTCCGGAATCGCCCGGGCCATTACTCCTGCAAATTTTTACCGCCTGGCCTATTCAGTATTATTGCTGTTTGCCGGGTGGGCTGCCGGGCACTGGATCTTACCGGACAGGCAACTGGAAATGAGAACCAGTAATATGGAGGATGAAATACACGAAATGCGGAAGGCCATGGCCCTTACCCTCCTGCAACAACCGGAAGCTACCCTGCGCTTAAAAGCGGTTCACTACACCACTGAAACGAGGAATCCCGATGAGACAGTCATCCTGGCCCTTCTCAATACCCTCAATAAGGATGTAAATATTAATGTTCGCCTGGCCAGCCTGGATGCCCTGATAAATTATACCGACAATCCAGTGGTCAGGGAAGGACTGGTGCAATCAATTGCCGGCCAGGATTCCCCGCTGGTCCAGATGGCACTGGCAGAACTGATGATAGCCCTGCAGGAAAAACGGTCCCTGCCGGAACTCAGGAAATTACTTGAAAAAAAGGACCTGAATAAGACGGTCAGAAAAACGCTTGAAGACAATATTCAAATCCTGATCTGATGAGAACCTGCATCACATATTGTGCCGTCCTGGTCCTGTTTGCAGTGCTGGCCCGTTGTTCCTCGCCCTCCGGCCATCCGGAAGTTACCAATCTTGCAAAGAAAGGTATGGTAGTGAGTACTGATCAATACGCTACAAGGGCTGGTCTTGAAATATTGAAAAAAGGAGGGAATGCAATTGATGCGGCTATAGCCACTGCATTTGCCATGGCGGTTACCTATCCTTCCTGCGGCAACATAGGGGGCGAAGGTTTCCTGCTGTATTATGGAAATGAGGGTAAGGTTTCAGCTATCGATTTCAGGACCCGGGCACCCTTGGGTGCGACAGAGAAAATGTTTTTAAATGAAGACGGCATGGATTACAAGAAATCAAAGATTGAAGGATTACATATCACTGACAGCCCGATATCTGTGGGGATTCCTGGGACTGTAGCTGGACTTGAGCTGGCTCATAAAAAGTTCGGGCGCTTACCCTGGTCCGATTTAATAGCCCCTGCCATTACTCTGGCTGAAGATGGTTTCATTGTTTCCGAAAGGCTCCATAATGAGCTGAAAGGATCAAAAGAGTTTTTTTTAAAATTTATGTCATCTGCGAAATTTTTCCTGAAAGAAGATCAACAGGTATACGGGCCCGGTGAATCATGGAAACAACCGGATCTTGCCACAACCCTGAAGCGAATACAGAAGCACGGAAAACATGATTTCTACAGCGGCACGACAGCCGAACTGATTGTTGCCAGTATGGAAAAATACGGAGGATTGATCACGATGGAGGACCTGAAGAATTATCGGGCCATTGAACGGAAACCTGATCATGTGAGCTATCGTGGATTTGATGTGTATGCCATGCCCCTTCCCAGTTCAGGAGGAATTACCCAGGCAGAGATCCTCAATATTCTTGAAGGCTACAATCTAAAGGAAATGGGACATAATTCTGCATTATACCTGCATATTCTGACCGAGACCATGCGTCGGGCCTTTAAAGACAGGGCTATGTATCTTGGTGACCCTGAATTCAATCCGGGGATTCCGAAGGAAAAATTAATGTCAACCTCCTATGCAGAAAAATTACGGATGACCATTGATCCCGGGCAGGCCTCAAGAAGTGACATAATGCTGAATAAGCCGGTAACCGGTGAAAATAATGAAACAACTCACATCTCGGTGGTGGACAGCGAAGGGAATGCAGTTTCGCTTACCTATACCCTGAATGGGGACTTCGGAGCCTACCTGGTGCCTGAAGGTACAGGTATAGTATTAAATAACTCCATGCCTGATTTCAACTTTATTGTCAGGGAAGGAGGTATGGGTAAGGCAAATCTGATCGTACCCGGTAAAAGGCCTCTTTCCAGCATGACACCAACTATTGTTGCAAAAAATGGCAGACCTTTATACGTCATCGGGAGTCCGGGTGGCCAGACCATTATTACTACCAACATACAGATCATCCTCAACCTGGTTGATTTCAGGATGAATATTGAAGAAGCTGTGGCTGCCCCCAGAATATTTCATGGCTGGCTTCCGGATGAGACTTTCTTCGAGCAGGATGTAACAGATACGGATTCACGGGATTTGTATGAATCGATGGGACATAAGGTAAAAGATATGGACTGGACCTTCGGTCCTGCCATGTGTATTTATATTGACTCTGATAAACACCTGTACCAGGGCACGGCAGACCCCCGGAGTCCGGATGGACTTGCTGCCGGATATTGATGTATACTGAATTAAGCTTATAAACCATGGAACAATTGAGAACCACACTTCACCTGATTATTACAGTCCTGGCACTTGTATGCATTTCCCAGGTATCCCGGGCGGAAGAAAAAAAGGAAAAAATTACCCGGGAGCTAAGCTTCGAAAGCCTTGATGAAAATAAGCTGTTACTGATATGGAATATCAACGGATCTATAGATGTTGAAGGATACTCCGGAAACAGCGTGCTGATAGTGGTGGAAAAAACGATCACCGCGGATGCGGAGCAAGATCTGGATGAAGGAATATCGGATATACAACTCGGGGTACTTGAGACAGGAGATTCTATTATCCTCTATATGGATACGCCATATTCGGAGTTGATCAGGAAGAAAGGCAGAGTGAATTTTATGATGGATTTCAACGGCTCTGATATCAATTATGATTTCAACATGGACTATACCATTAAGATTCCTTATGGATTAAAACTGAATGTTTCTACCGTTAACAACGGAAATGTAAGTATAAGAGATCCACGTTCGGAAGTTCAGGCATCCAATGTTAACGGTTCGGTTTACCTTGAAAATATCTCAGGAATAACCCGGGCCAATACGGTTAATGGAGTTATAGAAGCGAACTATACCAGGAACCCTGAAGGGGATTGTAAATACTCAACAATAAACGGTGATATTATACTGACCTTCCTGCCAAACCTCTCAGCTGACATTTCCTATAAAACCATGAATGGTGATGTTTATACTAATTTCAACAACATTGAATACCTGGCTCCCAGGGTGAAAACTGAAAAGAAAGAAACCAAATGGGGTACCACATACAAAATAGAGCAAAATCCATCCTTCCGGATAGGGGAAGGTGACATTGAACTGGAATTCAGGACCTTAAACGGAGATATGATCATAAAAAAAACTGATTAGCAATTTATAATTTAACAATTCAATTAATCATGAAAACAATAAAAGTACTTGTTATAATCCTGCTTGCAGCAGGAATGATTTCTCAAAACATCTCAGCCCAGAACCAGGAAAAACATGAACTGACCATACCTTTAAGCAGTCCGGGAGAACCCGGCGTACTGGAATGCAGTCTTATCAGTGGATCCATTACCGTCACCGGTTATGACGGCGAACTAGTACTAATTGAAGCAAGGCAGGCAACCAGGAAAGTGGAAGATATCGAGGAACAGGAAATGGATGAGGACGAGGACGAAGATGATGAGAAGTCTTCACAAAGGGAAGGATTGAAAAAAATATCGTCCAAGGCCTCTTTTAACCTGTCGGCCCACGAAAAAAATAATACAATAGAGATTTCATCCGATTCATGGAAACAGGGGATAGAACTGATTATAAAGGTTCCTGTGAATTTTTCACTGCATATCGGAACGGTAAACAATGGAGATATCGAAGCAGAAAACGTCAGTGGAAATCATGAAGTCAGAAATGTAAACGGCAGCATTACACTTAATAAGATCTCCGGCTCCGTCCTGGCCAACACAGTCAATGATAAGATACTGGTAGTCTTTGAGTCTGTAGAAGCCGGAACACCTATGTCATTTTCGAGTATGAACGGGGATATCGATGTGACCCTGCCTGCCTCTGTGAAAGCTACAGCAAAGATGAAGTCGAACAATGGTGATATCTATACAGATTTTGATATGGAAGTAGAACAGAAAAGGGTAAAAAAGGAGGATTCCGGGCACAGCGGTACCTATAAAATATCTGTTGAAGACTGGACTTATGGGAAAATTAACGGTGGTGGTGCCGAATATACCCTGAAGACCTATAACAGTGATATCTACCTGAGAAAGAAATAAGTGCCGACTAGCCGTCAGGAGATAAGCGATCTGGCCGGTTTAGTACCTGCCAGATCATTTATGGACAAACAGGTTATCGGGATTAAAAGCTACCCCTGCCCTCTTGTAATAGCAGACACGCGCTTCCCCTGCAAAGGATTCATAGGGTTCTCCCTTACAGCTGCCATCCAGAATGGTCTAAATACAGCTGATCTGTATTGCTGAATTGCCTGATTGCATCAAAGTCCAGGGAATGAGCATATATCTCCTCAAAACGGTAATTGCTCCCTGCATGATCGGGATGCCCGTGAGTGTTGACCACGATCAACGGAAGGGTGGTTATGGTCCTGACACATTCGAGCAGGTTCCCGGCACCTGTACCCGTATCAATAAGCAATGCACTGTCCTGTCCGATTACCAGGTACATATTAACAGCGCCCTTTTCATCAAAACGCCAGACATTATCAGGATATCAAAATTGAGGGTCCCGGTAAATAAGAGGGCTCTTGATTTGTTCATTACAACTATGATTGATTGATATGGGAAATAAAGATATAGTGCCTGCTGAAAGAATTTCTCACTAAATTTATATCATTTCATTTCAAAATTTTAATTATACTGACAAAACGCACTTAAAAACTAAAATGAGTGACCTGCAAATCAGGACAATGACAGAGGATGATCTTGCTTTTGCTTTTGAATGCACCAGTTCTGAAGGCTGGCAGGGAGAGACTATAGAAACATTCAGGGCTTTACTCAGACATGATCCCCGGGGCTGTTTCATTGCTGAAAGCAGTGGCACAAGGATAGGGATCTGTATCGCCACAAAATACAGGAATAACGGGTTTATCGGGGAATTAGTTGTTATAAAGGAAATGAGGGGCATAGGTGCAGGCAGAGCATTATTTGATCATTCAATTTCTTACCTGCAGGAACAGAATCTTAAGAATATTTTTCTGGACGGGGACATAGGCGCCGTTCATATATATAAAAAATCCGGCTTCAGGAAAGTATGCCGGTCGCTCAGGTTCAACGGGCAGATCAAAGGAGAACCGGGTGGCTCAGTAAAGGTGGCGGTACCTGGAGACCTTGAAGCCGTATGTAACATTGATGAACAATTATTCGGCGACGACCGCAGTTTTTTCCTGAAATACAGGTATTCCATGTTTCCTGAATTATTGCATGTTGCAGAAGTTAAGGGTGAAATTTGCGGTTATATTCAGGCCCAGCCCGGCAATGGTGTTTTATCAGTCGGACCGTGGGCTGTAATCAACAGAGCTATTTCCCCCCTGGTCTTGCTTAAAAGCCTTTCGCACCATGTGGGCGATGTCACTATGCGCATTGGTGTACTCGAAGCCAATACCGATGCAGTTGAATTGATGAGATCGGTCAGTTCATTTGAAGAGAGGGAATATTCCTGGCGGATGGTGCTGGGACAATCCGAAAACCTGGGAACCAGCAAGAGCCTATATGCAACAGGTTCGGCAGCTAAAGGCTGATTCTGAAACCTACCAGGCATTTATCATTGAATTACAGGCGATGTTGCGGAATCACCAAATTGGCAATTGTATCAGTTTAATTCGTACATTCGTTAATTGAGATTGCCACATGACCAAGACCATTATTGTTGTTTTAATTATAATTTCCTGGGAATTATGTCCAGTACTTCTGCACGCCCAGTTCAGGACACTTAATTTTTTCTCCCTGAACCAGCAGCATGGCCTGTCTGATGATGCTGTCACATCTGTTATTGCTGATACAGAAGGATATATGTGGTTTGGCACTAATTACGGTTTAAACCGGTACGACGGCCATGAGTTTACACAATTCTTTTCAGGAGCAGATAGCAGCTCGCTGCCCGAAAATAACATCGTGAAACTTTTTGTGTCCGGTGAAGGCGATTTATGGGTAGGCATGAATTCAGGAGGGATTTGCAGGTATAACAACCAGAGCGGGGCTTTTATAAGATACAGGATGGGAAATGACCCCTACTCCTGGGCTGCAGGCCTGACCAGGGATATTGCAGAGGACAATGATTCTATTCTGTATGTGGCAACTTCAGGGGGACTTTTCTACTTGCTCCCGGGTTCTGATGAATTTGAAGGTATTCCTTTTCTCGGGGATGGTACCCCGGATACTGTCCTGGTATCTGACAGACTGTTAAGCCCGCATATTTCCAGCATATGTTCTGATGAAGAGCATGGATTATGGATAGCTTATGAAGACTGGAGGTTAACCCACTATAACCTCAGGGACAATACATACCGGCATTTTTCACTTCAGGATTTCCGGAAAGATGATCAGCAGACCTTCATTAGTTCAATGATCCATTACAGGGGTAAATTGTGGGTAGGATCTCAGGGACCGGGTTTTCTTGTCTTTGATCCCGGTAAGGGTATACACAAATTATTACTGGGGAATGAGCACCTGGTTGTAGTGGGTCAGATTACCCGCTCATCAAAAGTGGACCTGTTATGGCTGGCTACAGGAAGTGGATTGGTCAGTTATAATACATCCACAGGAGAGTTCTCACGATTTACATACGTCCGGTCAGATAACAGGAGCATGACAACCACTTCTATTACCAGTGTTTTTGAGGACCCCAATGGATTGGTCTGGGTAGGAACCTTTAATGCAGGTGTAAATTATTCATTCATAGACAAACCTTTCCGTCACATAGACACTGGCCTGGATTTATATTATACCCTGGCGGAAGAAAATGTATCGGCTATTATGCATGATAATAAGGATAATTTATGGGCTGGATTCAACAGCGGCTTAATTGAATTCCATGATCATGATACCCAGCATAAATATACCATTCCCATCTCCTCGCTGGATGGGAAATACGGTCCGGGCGCAATCTTTGACCTGTTCCAGGACTCCCAGGGGGATATTTACTGTGCCTCCTGGCAGGGAGGCCTGCAAAAATTTGACCGTTCGCAGTTCAGGTTTACCCCGGTTATGGGATCAAAGGAGAAGTATTTTCAACTTTTCGATGGCATTGATATCCGGGATATAGAAGAGGATGCAGAGGGCAGGTTGTGGCTGTGCATGCATGGAAAGGGCGTTTATGTATTTGACAGGGATCGGGAGAGCCTTATAAAATATATTTCTGATGATCAGGATACCGGAACCATCAGCAATAATTGGGTTTATGATATTTGTATTGATAAGGAAGGAGTTGTTTGGGTCGGTTCTGCCTGGGGAGTATCAAGGATATCGCCACGGGAAAATTACATCCGCAGGTATGCCAATTATGATGGAAACCTCAGACTCACCAGTAATTCAGCCCATCTTGTCACTGAAGATGACCGGGGAAATATATGGATAGGTACAGATTACGGTTTAAACCTGTACGATAGTGAGAAAGATAGTTTTTATCGCTTTGACGATTCAGACGGACTGCCGGAAAATCACATCAGGGGATTGGAACAGGACACCTCAGGTTCGTACTGGGTCAGTACAGCAGGCGGGATTATCAGGTTTGACATCAGCTTTAACACGGAGGGTATTCCTGAACTGATAAACCTGTATCATTTTGATAAAGAAGATGGTCTGCAATCGGATAATTTCTCTCTTTCCTGTATTTCTGAAGATGGCAGCCGGAACTTGTTTTTTGGCGGCTCCAATGGAATCGATTTCTTTGACCCTTCTGACATCCGGCCGGTTAAAATTATTCCCCGCCTGAGAATCAAAGAATTTGAGCTATTCGGGGAGACTGTTTATCCCGGTTCTGCTGGCAGTCCCCCTGTAGATAAGGAGGGTGTTATATTGCTCAATCACAGGCAGAACATGATCGGATTTGAATATGTGGCACTGAACTACTTCAGCGTTAATGGCAACAAGTATAGTTACAAGCTCCATCCTCTTCACTCAGAATGGATCGATGCCGGGAACCTCAGAAACCTTGTATTTGCCAATCTGGATCCCGGACGATACAGCCTGTCACTTCAGGTTTCATCAGAGAACGGCTTGACTGATGAAGCGCGGGATATAGTGGAGTTTATTATTAAACCGCCTTTCTGGCAAGCTACCTGGTTTCGTATTTCATCCATCATTTTTCTCATGGGGATGATAGTATTAATGAACAGTTTTTACACAAGCAGATTAAGAAATAAGAAGGTTCAGCTTGAAAGGATCGTGCGCAAACGAACCAGCGAGCTCGAGGAGAAAAATCTCGAATTGGAACAACAGAGTGCCCAACTGAAAGAAAGCAATACCCTGCTTGAAAAAAGGCAGAAGAAGATTCAGGAACAGTCCGAAAAATTAAGGATACAAAGTAAAAACCTGGCCAGGGCAAACAAAGATCTGAATGTACTGAACACCATGAAAGACAAATTCTTTTCCATCATTGCACATGATCTTAAGAATCCCTTCAATACCATGCTAGGTTTTACTGATCTGCTCATACATGACTATGATAGTTATACGGACAAAAAACGGCAGGAATTACTGGGACATATCTTTAAATCTGTCACTGCTGCATATTCACTCCTTGAAAACCTGCTACACTGGTCCCGGTCCCAGACCGATCGTCTGCAGATAAAACCCAGGGAACTGCTTGTCCGGGACATTTTGGAAACAAATTACACACTGATAGGCCCCATGTCGAAAAGTAAAAACCAACGGTTTTCCTATGTGTGCGATGATCACCTGAAAGTCTGGGCTGACAGGGAGTTATTAAACACAGTTCTTCGAAATCTGCTTAGTAATGCCACAAAATTTACACCGGAAGAGGGGGAAGTTAAGATCATTGTCAGACCGGTAGAGAAAAAGCATATCCTTTTTGAAATCAGGGATACCGGGATGGGGATGGAACAGGAAGAAGTGGAAAATATCTTCAGTATCGATGTTGAGAAAAAGAGAACAGGAACTGCAGGTGAAGAGGGTACCGGGCTTGGAATGATCCTGTGCAAGGAGTTTATTGATAAAATGGGTGGCAAAATATGGGTGGAAAGCAGTGAGGATAAGGGAACAAGTGTTTATTTCACTCTCCCTGTCGATTCCGTCCCTGTTGAAACCTGACAAATCCCGAATTGCTCCTGTTTTGTACGGATTCAACTGATGCCACATCATGTCTTCAGGGACGACCTGGATAACTTTCCAGGCTTGAAACAGGATTATTCTTGCAAGGAGGGAAAGTAATTACTTTTCCGGGAAAGGATGTACCGGGCCAGGATCACTCAATTTTCAGGATGGCCCACAGGTCGAGTTCAGGTAAGCTGACCACAACACCATGATCTCCCCCTCTGCTCGCATTCTCTCTGCCGGTCCGGACAGGTGCTCAGGCAGCTTTGAGCCTTCCGGGATAATAACCAGTTCGTATTGGACCAGTTGTTCTTCAGTCATCCGGTATTTGAGCCAGTCATCACCTGCCACCAGGAGGCCTGCAGGTATGTTCGCGTAATGTAAATCCCTGCAGATGGTCCTGACACCCCACTCCTGGTTGCGGCAGGCAGCGTTATCATATAATACACCCACCTGGGTGACAGGCTCATAATCATCAAAAGACCGGAGTTATCTGTTATAAAACGGCATATGGGTTCAAAAGTAGAAACGGGTATCAGGTCCTCCACATCAATATGCGACACCTCATTGGCAAAGTAATCCGCATGGTGGGATGTAGACAATTGTGTAGGTATAAGGTTCCAGGCGTTGACTCCTACCGGTACCGGTACACCTGTTATGCTGTCGGCTATTAACCCTAGCTGCCTTACAAAATCAGCCGCTGCATCCCTCTGGTAGACAAGGAATTCATCCCGGAGGGGAATTTCATTCCTTCGGGTACCGTCAGTGTATGATTCCAGTGTGGTGAATCCTGTGGCCCTGATCAGATCACGGTAGTTGAAAGAGCCTATATCTTCTATTCCCATCCACCAGCCAGCGGGGCACTATCCGGTTTCCTTCTATATCAAGACATACGGCATCCCGGTACTGGGGATTTTCGTAAAGCACCCTCGGTGTGGCAGTAAGCATCCAGACATTGCTGGCCAGCAGGCTTACACCCAGCTCTTTGTAGCCTTCCATCTTCTGCCTGAGTCTCTCCGGGTCCTTCATCCTGCCCACCGGGTCGTTCCCCCATGCAACAACAGAAGGGCTAAGGGGCAGGTAAGCCCGGATATCGTCAGGCTCCCCTTCGGGCATTAATACGGTATACGAGTGTTTTAGATCATGAAGAACGGTATCTTGCGAATCACTGTTTTGTGGATCTCTTGTGCATGTAAGTAATACAAATGCTATTAGAATGGGACAGAAAATCACGGCTGTCCTGGTGTTGAATTTTGTCATGTTTATTGTTTTGGAGCGTCATTCTTCAGGCACCAATTTATATCCTTTTTGGAATTTTTTCAACAAATAGGAGTCCTGGCCCCTCTGTATCATTCCTTCACCCTGGTCTATCTCTATTTCCAGGTGGACCCTTATAAGATCCTCCGGGGTCTTTTCCTGGTAAGAATAAGTAAAGCCCGGAGAGAAGGGATGTTTGTACTTCCAGAAACCGGCCGGATGAGCCACTTCAGGTCTTTCTTCCCTGATAAAATAATCCCCTGATACCAGGGAATCTACCAGTTCCTTATCCATGTCCCGGGTTAAATAATAACTGCTTAAGGTCACCCATTCCTCGTTACTGAGTAATTGTGCGATGATCTCCACAGATTCCCGGGGGCTGCTGAAATACAGGTCTTGCAATTGACTGGTATAAGAATTAAGGATGAGACAAAATACTAAGAATATTTTATTCACAATTACAGGTTTCTAATGTGATCATTCAAGCAGGATCTTTCCGCTTGCAACAATATTCCCGGCTGGATTTGGACAAAAGCTGGAATCTTTATCCTGGGATTGTTGTTGCCTGTGTTTCCTGTCGCGATCTGCAGACTGGGCAGTGTAATCGCTGACCTTGTTCAGGTGGATCTGTCCGTAACTCTTTACACCTCCGCTGCCTTTGATCCTGGCCCTTAAGGTATAGGATGCTTCCGGATTCCAGTCAGCTACCGTCAGGCGATAGGTAATATCCGTTTTAACATGACCGCTGAATCCGTAATGATTATCTTCAGATACCCGGACTCCACCCTGGAGAAGGGATACGGAATCAATGTCAATGGCCTTCCAGCTGTAGGTATAGTAGAAACTGAAATCATAGGTCCCGGCACCTGTAATGCATTCACTGACATCCCATTCCACAAAATCCCATAAAAAGGGAACATCCTCCCGGTGCCAGAATCCTATTACTTCTCCCAGTGAATCGTTCTCAGGGTACCAGTAATAGAAATCACTTATCCTCCTGATCAGCTGCAGTTTCTCCTTTGCTTCAAGGGCCTTGGCCTCATTGGGTTCAACTTTGCGGTAATAATCATGCAGGGTTTCCAGTCCGTAAGTATGCAGCGGGCTCAGTGCCAGTGCCCGGTTCAGGATGGTAAGACCGCTGTCGTAGAACTCCTGGTTGATCAGTACATCGGCATCGTATACCAGGGTATCTGCAACCAGCCTGTCGACTATGGGAATATCAGCATATATGTCATGGATCTCCTTCCAGGCAACCGTATCTGTCTGAAAGGGGATCCACCGGGTAGTATGCCTCAGTCTCCTCCAGCCCTCCTCAGGAATGGTGGTTTCGAAATGCCAGCGGTAATAATCATACTCCGTTTCACCGGTCCAGTCAGGGAAAGCATCCCTGTTCTCATCCCGGTAGCCATGTGCGACTCCATTAGATACACCGGAGACCCATTCGATTGAATGGAAAAACTCATGCAACAATGTCGGGAATCCGTGATTCAGTCCGTTAACCGCAAACATACCCCTGGAGGGTCCGTATATCTCATAATGCAGGTAGGCCTGTGCGGCTGCCAGGCCCCTTGCCGGTGAGATGACCTTCGATAGAGTGGCAAAGGAATCATAATATTTCATATTCTTGAAATGCCAGTATTCCAGGTCATTGTATCTTGCCGGATTGGGATCCAGTCCATCATGCTTTTCAATATTATACCTTGTGCTTATGGTGTCAAAATCCAGGGTGAAATTGCCCCCGCTCCAGGCTTCAATGGTCTTCTGCATCACTCCGAATACTATCACCCATTCAGCCTTTTTTTCAGGTGTTACATCATCAGAAATAATAATCCCTGAATGGGTATATTCGACCACCTCTGTCATAAAAATAGCGATGATCCGCTGTGTGTCAGCCGGAGCGATCTCACCCAGTTCCTTTCTTTTTATGACAGTCTCTATCATTTCCGGGTACCATTCCCAGTCCGCCCCTCCGTCAATGTTTGCCTGGTATTCAGCGATGGCATCATCGTACCTTCCTTCACTGAAGGCCGCATGACCCCGCCATAAAGCATTATCAGGCTGTGCAAATAATACTGCATCTGTAATAAAAGCTGAAATTAGTGCCATGAATATATATTTCACAATTCGTGACTTTTTAATAAGCATAATGGTAATTATTACTTACACAGAAACATTACAGTAATGGTACAAGATAATATGAACAGACCTAAATCACAAACCCTGAGTGCATTTACTGTGACAAATGCAACCGGAGGATAATCCGCAGGCTTTCATGCTAGAGGCCGGCCTGAACTATGGGCTCGCCATTCTCAAAATCGTAGAAGGTCTTGCGCATGATATCGGCCAGCAACAGCTTGTAGCCTATATAGGAATCCAGGTGCGATTGGTAGGCTGCATTCAGCCGGGTTCGGTCGAGGGCCAGGGACTGGCTGTCAATATCACCGTTGGAGAACCTCTGGCGTGAAATATCGAAACTTTTCTCGGCAATCAGGACATTCTGCTCAAGCAGCTGCAGACGTTTCAGGCTGCTGTTCAACTGTTTAACTGTATTACGTATCTCTCTTTCTATATTGATCTTCTCCTGGTCGAACCTGTATCTGTTCATCTCCAGAGAGGATTCAGCCGCCCGGACCAGTGACCGGTTCTCACCCCAGTCGAAAAGGGGCATAGATATCCTCAGGGCGATCCCGAAGTTTCCCGGACGGTCCTGAAGCTGTGACCATGAATTACCCATTGATTCACCAAATGAATAGGGCAAATATTGCTGGTCCACACCGATGAAATCATAATTGGCCTGGATATCCCCGCTGATCAGGCCGTTGGCCCTGATCCTTTTAATCTCCAGTTTCGAAAGTTCTATCCCTATCTCCCTTTCCCTAAGTTCTGTCCTGTTACTCAAACCATACATGACTGCCTCTTCTTCATCCACATCTATAATATCGTAGGTCATATCACTGATCAGTATGACACTGTCCTGTAAAGAAAGTCCCAGCTGTTGCTTGAAAATATTCATCTGGGAAATATAATCCACCTCAGCAAGATCATAGTTGTTATTTGCTTCTCCCAGGTCTACTTCCATCTGAAGAGCCTCAACTTCCCTTATCAGTCCGGCCTCATATTTGCTCTGGGCAATATCATAGGCTTCCTGCTGCATCTCCTGTATCTGACGGTCAATATTCATTCGTTCCCAGTTAGCGACCAACTGGTAGAATGCCGAACTGGTCTGATAGATCAGGTCAAGTTCCTCCCTTTTCAACCCCCGCAGGGATAATTCGTAATTAAGCTGCGCCCGTTTGAATTCGGATTTGATGCGGTTATAGGCATAGAAGGCCTCCAGCGGCTGATTAAAACCCACACTGGCATTCATCCGGGTCAGCCTTTCGTCCTTATCATAATCCAGGATATTATTCAGGCCTGTCTGCACAAACAGCCTGCCGTCAGTAGGAAGCGGCTGGTAGATAAGCAGGTCACCCTGGTACCTGAGCTGCTGTACCGGATAAAAAGTGATGCCGGTACTGTCCTCAAACTGGTTGATCGTCTCTGTATAGTTTGGAACTGTCATATTCAAATCTACATGTGTCCTGAAACGGCTGGTGGCCGATTTGAGTTCATGCCCTGCCCGTTCCAGGTCTGCTTTCAGTATCAGCATCCGGTGGCTTTTCTCCTTAGCGATCTCTATACTTTTCTGCAGGTCAAGCTGGTAGATGTCCTGTGCATAAATCCCTGAGGAAGGAAATATAAAGCCAATCAGTGCTGTAACGAATAACAGCTTTTTCAATTTGAAATGGATTGCATTGATCATGACATGTGTTTTTTGGTAATTATAGTATCTGAAACAGTATTCACCAGGATGGGTCATTCATGCCGGATCGACTCTATCGGTTCCAGTGCGGCTGCTTTCTTGGCGGGCAGGTATCCGAAATTAATGCCCACAATGACCGAGAACAGGAAAGCAATGATGACTGAATATAAGGTTACCAGGGTAGTGATATCGGTAACCAGTGTAATGAATAATGAGATGGACAGGCCGATCACCACACCTATCATTCCCCCGGTAATGCTGATCATTACCGCTTCGGTCAGGAACTGGCTCATGATGTCCCTGCGCCTGGCTCCCACGGCCCTCCTGATCCCGATCTCACGGGTACGCTCCAGTACAGTTGCCAGCATGATATTCATGATACCGATACCACCAACAAGAAGTGAGATGGCAGCTATGGATCCCAGCAGGAAATTATAGATCCTCCTCTCTTTTTCTTCCTGTTTCAGCAGCTCATAGGGGATAATGATGCTGAAATCCTCATTATTGAAATGATGACGGCTCAGAAGGCTCCGGATTATGCCTGATATCTCGGGCAGCTTCCCGTTATTGGAGACTTTTACGGTTATCTGCTTGATCTCGCTCTCCAGCTGGTTTTCCCTTATGAAGCGCTTATTAAATGTGGTCAGGGGCATGTAAACATCCTTGTTAAGGTCGCGTGAAGCCAGTTCACCCACCGTTTCGGTGAACAGGGATTTGTTATGCATGACCCCCACCACCTCGAGCCACTGGTCCTCCAGTTTTACATTTTTCCCTACAGGGTCCTCAGTCATGAACAGTTCATCGGCAATGGACGCACCCAGCACGCAAACCTTCAGTTGCCTGTTATAATGATCTTCATTGATGAACGTACCCTTTTCGGCCGTGTAATTCAGGATGTTAATAAAGGAAGGCGTAATCCCGATCAACTTGGCCTTGCCTGTGCGGTCCTCATACTGGGCCGTCACTTCCTGCTCGGCCTGGGGTGCAATATCCTCAACCATGGGTACTATTTCCATGATGGCATTGACATCTGCTATCGAGAGTCCGGGAGAGAATTTTGCCCTGACCTCTTCCAGTTCATCATCCGTGAATTCCTTATCCCTGATGATGATGTTGTTCACCCCCAGGTCCTGGTACTTCGCAATAGCCTCTCTTTTGGCACCTTCCCCAATGGATAGCATGGCGATCACCGAGGCCACACCGAAAATGATCCCCAGCATAGTCAGGAATGACCGGAACTTGTGATCTATAATGGCGTAATAAGCCAGTTTGAAATTCTCTTCAATTTGCATCTGTTGTGCTGATTTATATTTTAAGTCAGTGGACCTGTGCCATTACTGCCATGTCAGGCAGCATAAGTTCGGTCCCCTTTCTGTAGTTCCCGTAAATAACCGTGTACCGGTTATTGCGGGGGCCGATTTCGACTTCCCTCTTTTCCCAGGTGTCATTATTATTCAAATACAGGTAATAATTACCGTTTCCCCGTTGCATGCAACTATTCTCAACATAGTACACATCATGAAGTTCAGCATAATAGATATTACAGCTTACGGTCATTCCGGGTTTCAACACAGGGTCGGCGTCATTGAGCACAATTTCCAGGTCAAAGATTTTCACGATTGATTCCCATTCCTTATTATAGCTTAGTTTGCCGATCTCGGCAATCCTGCCTTCGAATGCCATTTCAGGAAAGGCTTCCAGCCTGGCCATCACCCTCTGCCCAGTGCTGACCTTTCCTATGTCCGCCTCGTTAATTGTGGATTTTACCTTCATCTCAGTCAGGTCAGGTACCAGTGCGATCTTCTGGTTCTGGTATATCTCATCACCGACTTTAAGTAACTGGCCTGTCCGCCAGGATTTATCGATCTGTAAAACCCCGTCTATGGGACTCCGGATGGTCAATTTCTCTCTTGTTATTATGGAATGATCAATATTGCTTTTTATCCTTTCAACTCTAATCCGCTGTATCTTAAGGCTGTTTTCAGCTATTTTTTCTTCCAGTTCGATAGCCTTCTTTGCCATTTCCAGATTGATCTCAGCCTGCTGAAATTCAAGCTGCTTGATCTCTTTCTTACGCTGGGATTCAAATTCGTACTTTTCCAACTCCAGCCGGTTCAGGTTATAATCGGCCTGACTTTCCTGCAGGTTGGCTTCCAGGGCCTCTGCTTTACCTTTCTGCTCTACAATCAGTTTGTTCAGGTTCGCTATTTCCACCTCCAGGATATTTTCCTGCTCAATCTGATATTTCAGTACGCTTGCGGGGTCTATCTGTATAATTGAATCACCCGCCTTTACGAGGCTACCATGCTGAAGCATTCCTGTTATCTTGAACTGGTACCCGTACATACCTCCAATATATGGCATCATAATAGCTTTCGCCCGTACAGCCTGGAGCTCGCCGGTTTCAGTCAGGATCGCTTCAAAATCCCCCTGGTTTATACAAAGATTACCCTGGTTATCAGAGCTTTTGCAGGATGACATGACCAGGATGGCAAGAAAGATTATCCTGTATGGTTTTATCATAATTATAAGGTATAATAATGTTACTTCTGCGCGATGTCACCTTCAAATCCAGGATCAGATAACGCGACCCTGTCACCTTCAGCCAGGCCTTCTTCAATAATGATATAATCATTGTTCTTCCTGCCTGTAGTGATTTCTTTCCTGATAAAACTCTTTCCTGATTTCACATACACAAACTTCCCTGACTCATCTGTAAAAACTGATTCCATAGGTATAAATAATACATCACTCAAAACATCCACGATGATCCTGCAACTTACAGTCATGCCGGGCAGGAATTCCTCAGAAGCACCTTCAATCAGTATCTCTACCGGAAATATCTTAATCTGTGAATCCCTGTTCTTGAATTGAGCAAGGTTGGCAATTTTAACGACCGTTCCTGCATATACAGTATCGGAGAATGCATCCAGTTTTATCTCAACCTTAAGGTCTGTATTTATTTTTGATACGTCCACTTCGCTGATCTCCGTAACGGCTTTCAGTTCGCTCAGATCAGGCAGGTCAATCAGCGGATTTCCCGACCAGGACTGGTCACCTACCTGCCATTTACTATTTGTGCTCCAGTTTCTCTTGATAATAGCAATGCCCGAGGAAGGACTGACAACAGTAAGGCTGGTCAGGGTCTCGTGTGCTTCATTCAGGTTGGCTTCCAGTTGCCGGATCCTGAGTTTTGATTGCTGAATTTCTTCATGATGTATCCTTTCCTGGTTGATGATCTCTTCACGTGTTTTTTCAAGAGAGATCTTAGCCTTATCCAGGTTTAACTGGATGGTCCTGCGATCAATATCGGCATCGAAAGTTGCCTGTTCCAGCTTTATCTCAAGTATCCTGTGTGATAGTTCAGCAATCTCTATATTTGTCTTAAGTTCTTCAATTTTGGATTCCTGTTGTGCCTGCTGTTTTTCCAGCTCCGCTTTGGCAATTTCCAATTGGGATTCGGCATCAAGGATGGCCTTTAGAACTTCCGACGGATCAAAAACGACCGCTGTATCACCAATGTTTACCACAGTCCCATCTTCTACTATCTGGGTGATTTTTAACGGACCGAAACGCCATGACATGGCAGGAGACGATATGTTTATTGCGTTGGTAGCCTGAACCTCCCCTTCCTCAGTAAGGTCAATTTGAAACTGGCCCTTTTTTACCTCAAAGGTCTCTGTATCCTGGACCAGCCTTGAGTTGCATCCGGTCACAAGGATGCAGAGAATGAAATGTGCAATTTTCTTCATTGTTTTACCCTATTATGAAGTAAGGATGCAGGTGGCCTGACAAGGGCAAGGATCTCATTACCCTTCAAACCACTTTTTATAACCGCCTCCGTATTGTTGTATTCACTGACAGAAATTTCTTTTTCAATAAATCCATTATTTTCGGCGACATATACTACTTTAATACTGTCCTGGTCAAAAAGAGTCACGACCGGGACAACAATGGTATCCTGTATGCTGTTCACCAGTACATCGCAGGTAACTGCCAGTCCGGGCTGTATCTCAACTGACAGACTATCGATGGAAGCCGTCACCTCAAATATCTTAACTTCGGAATCTCTCTTTACAGGTTTCCCGACAGGAGCTTTGTACTTTATCCTGCCGGTAAGGATAATGTCCGGATATGCATCCACACTGTGTGTAACAGCCTGGTCAATCACCAGCCGCTTGTAAACCGACTCACTAACCTGCATTTTAACATGCATCCGGCTCAGGTCAGGGATCTGGATTATCGGCATATCCGCCCATACCACATCCCCTTCCCTCACTTTGACACCTGATTGCCATGACCTGGCATATACAACTATTCCCTCAACATCGGCCGTAAGGATAAGAGTCCCGAGTTGCCATTCAAGCCGGTCAACCTGGTTCTGCTTTTGTGTGATCTGCAGTTTCATTTTCTGCAGCTCGGAAGCATTGATCTGCTTGAGGAACTCCAGTTTTTTCATCAGGCTGGATCGTTGAATCTCTGCCATTTCCAATTCCAGCATGATGATTTCACGTGAGGATGGTGAGGTAAATTTCATTTGAAGGGAATCCAGCCTGGAGATCTCCGTGGAAGCTTCAATGGTTTTCACCTCTGTTTCAAGTACCAGATATTGCAGGTCCAGGTTGGCTTTGGTTTTAATATAATCTGCCTCAGCCTTCTCAAGTTCGATCAGGGCCTGCAGGTACTCGTTCTCCAGTTCACGCCCTTCAAGGATGCATAAAGTATCACCTGTTTTTACATGGTTTCCCTCTTCTATTAAGTAGAGGATGGTCACATCGCTGAATATACCCGGACAGCCGTAACTGTATGTATTTATTGCTTCCAGGGTTCCTTCGGTCCTTATAATATCCTGGTAATCCTTTCTCCTGGCAGGGGAGGTCAGAATGTCACTATAAGTGGTTTTGTCCGCACAGGAAGCAAGTATGAGCAGGCATACAATGAAATAAGGCACACGCCATCTATGTACTGGAAGTGACATAGAGATATCTGGTTACTAATTGATATGAGATTTCCTACTCTCAAGAATTTTTGCAGGAACTTCGCGATGCCAGGTTTCATTAATATACGATATTTTGACTGATAATGCAATAAGCCATGGAATCTCGTATATTATAATTAGTAACGAAGAAATCAGGGAATAAGGTGTATTCTGTTGTTTTTTTATGATTATTTAACAGCTTTGGCTCTGCCAGTAGAAGCTTTGTATCCTGAAAGGGTGAATGATCCGATCAGGATGGTTATCTATCAACAGAAGATAACAGCTGCTTCACTGAACGTTCAAAATCCTCAACAAGCAATGCCAGCTTATCCTGGTAAAGGCTGCCGGCCCATTCATCCATGAAGAGTTTTTTGTATTCGAGGGCCAGTACCAGCACCCGGTCATGGTGGGCTTTGCTGAGTCGCCTGGACAGGTAACCACCCGGGAATATTTCATTTTCTGCCACACGGACCGGATGGCCGTCAATGCGGAGCTTCGATAATTCATGAATGAACTGATCGATGAGTGGACCGAACAATTTACGGTTAACCGCTTCTGTTCCCAGATTGATTTCGGGACGGGGATCCATGAACCATTCCTGTTGCTTTTCACGCTGATAGCAGTAGGAATGCATATCAAAAAGGAGGACGCTGTTGTATTCCTGCAGGAGGTATCCTGTAATCATATCAATGAGATCATGAAACTCTCGGTGTTTCGCCAGGCTTATGATCCTTTCCTGCTCATTCACTTTACGTTTCCATACTTTTACTCCCCATATCCCCCTGACGGAACTGTACACAGACTTCTCCGGCTCCCGGTTCAGGTCATACTCATAACGTGAATCCAGGGCTGTAATGCGGATGGGAAGGTTTTTAATAAATCTTTCCGTGTGGGGATCTTCTTCCCTGTACCGGTCATCCTCCGATATATGCATTATCTCGAGCATGTCATCGCGTACCCTGCTGCCGGCATGAATGGCCACACCCAGGTACGGGGCGGGGCCGGCAAACCGGAATGTTACCGATCCAAGTTCTGTGGTTCCTGAAAAGGGAAATTTGTTGCTGTAAAGACATTCTCTAATTTCTTGCAGGGAAAACGTCTTTGAGGAGATCATGCTATTTGTTTTCCCTTCTTTTAACAGTCAGGGTAGGAACCAGTCCACCACCGGCACTCACATTGATTACATGTTCATCCGAAACACGGGAAATCGTTCCGCTGTATTTCTCCAGGAGGGCAAAAGGATTGATATTGACGTACTTATCCTTAAATGAGAGTTTGTCTGAGATTTCAGGAAAGGTGTCCCTCGGTATATTAACGTATTCCTGGACCACCCAGGAATCATCATAAAGATGCCTGTTCATGATTTTTTCCCAGTTGTGCTGACCGGTATCCAGTCCAATAAAAACATCCTTTCCTCCATATGAGTTAGCCGGCTTAAGCACAAACTGGTCCTTATTATCTGCAAGCAGGGCTTTCAGGCTGGCTTCTTTGTCCCGGAAAGTAACTGTCGTGTCGGCCAGCACTTTGGTCCAGGGAATCGTTTCCCGTATTACTTTGAGCTCTTCCCTGGAAAAAATGTGCTGGAAACGGGGATCGGTGATGAGCGTCAATACTTTTTTGCTACCGACAATAAAGGAGCGGAAGGGATTGCAGCAACATACCCGGCCTTCTTTCAGGCTGTGAATAAAAGATCCGACCTCATCCCATTTTTCTATCAGCTCCCTGCTGATGACCCGCTTATATATCAGGTGTATCTCCCTGTCACGGGCATAAACCCTGTCTTTTTTCAGTGTAATATCATAAGGGCTGCAAATAACTGTATCATATCCCTTTTGTGTAAAATACCTCTCATGCATCTGGAATTCCGAATAGGTCGAGACATCAACCCAGTCTACAATGGCAATAACAGGTTTTTCGGGAAGTGAAGGAGTTGAGGATCTGTACTCACCGTAGCATTTTAGCAGGGCATTCAGCAGCCTTTCCTGCCTTCTGAAATAATCAATTTTCCAGTTTTCAAATACCGGGTTCCCTTTGAACAATTCCCTGAATCCTGCCTCCTGTACATCTGCATAGGCTATTCCTGCCGGGGAATCACAGTTAAATTCAAGGAAGGTGATTGAATAGTCATTCAGGAAGGCATCCAGGCGTGCTATTACCAGCGGCTTTGAATAACCCGGTTCGATGTGATACAGCTCCTCTTCCCTGTCGCTGAACTTCATTATACCGCGTACCCCCTTATCATGAACATATAGATTGATGAATTTATTCAGGGCTGAACTGATCTTTTCAACTGCCCAGGTCAGTATACGGGTCTGTTTTTCGGATACAAAATTCGGCTTCAGCAGCGATGGCATGGGCAGACCATTAAAAGTGCACATGTTATCGACCAGGTACTTGTTCAGGAATTCAAAATTCCGTATGGTAGCTTCACCTGCTGCCTTTTGATCAGCAAGATAGGATCTGTTCAGTTCTCTGATCGGTTCCAGCATAGCCACATGAGATTACTCAATAAGATATCAATTAAAATCCTGCTCTGATATTTAGTACCAAATATATGGTAAATTATTCATTTGCAAAATAATACATAAGAATACACCCTTATATTAATGAGACCCTTTCCTGGTAAATTCAGGATACAAATTACAGCATAAGCAAGGGATGAACTGTAAAATGATTATTAATCCAAAATCCAATGCATTATGTTAACGAAAAAAACAAAAAAAGCGGATCTTGAGAGCAAACGTCCATTGTTCTTCCAGATTGGGCTTATCGTTTCACTGGCACTTGCATTGCTTGCATTTGAATGGAAAAGTAACCGTGCAGTTTGTAGTAGACAAATCCGGAAAGGTCAAAGATATAGAAGTTCTCCGAAGTGCATATCCCTGTCTGGACGATGAAGCTATAAGAGTTATTGCATTATCCCCGCTCTGGACGCCGGGGGAAAACAATGGCAAGGCAGTTGATGTGTATTTTACTATTCCTGTAAGTTTTAAGCTTCAGCAGGAAAAATCAGGATATCCTGAACTGCAGGTTTTACATCAGGCTTCCGTAAGGCTCCCTGCTTAAAGATCCGAGTAATCAGCCGGATGCAGCCCAGTGCTCCTCGCGGGACGCCATATCTGAAAATGCGGTCATGTACATCAGGTTAGGCATGCTGCTGCCTGAAATGGCTTCTGCATAGAATACTGCATTAAACTCCAACTTTTTAAAGAGTGCCATCTCTCCTCCCTCGTTAAACATTTCAACTTTCTTTTCAAATATTCTCTCGGTAGCGGATTCGTAACTCCTGAGTTCGTAGATCCTTTCTGCCGGGGGTGTGTCGAAACCGGGAGCTTCATACTGCGACATATTACGAAAAGCCTTTAGAAGGGTAGAGCTGATCCGCTCATAGGCGGCATTATCAAAGCTTGCTTCGAGGTAATCTTTGCCAGCCGTCAGGTATTCGGTATCCTGGTCCAGGATCCGGGATAAGCCCTCAAATTGTTCAAGCGAGGAAAAGGGTATCCACACAATAATAATATTGCCTGATACGGTATCTTCCTCAATCGGTTTGCAGGATTTCAAATGTCGTTTCATGATTTATTGAATTTTTGAGGGTTGGTTTATTCTTCAGCAATACAATACAAATATCTGAATCCCCTGAGAAAGAGTTCGTTGCCTATTACTACAGGGGAAGCATGAAATCCATCCTCAAGCACATTCTTTGCAATCACTTCGAATTGGGGACCAAGTTTTACGACGCTGAAGGTCCCTTCAGCACCGGGTATATATATCCTGTCCTTAACACCCAGGGGTGAGGCATAGATGCTTTTTATACCTTCCAGTGGTTGATTGATATAGTATTCGGTACCGTCTTTCGCATCGAGGCAGGTCAGGTAACCGTTGTTTACCTTGAGGAAATATAATTTGTCTTCCATCAGTACCGGTGAGGGAGTGTATGATGTGTTTTTATCATAGGTCCATACAATGGCATCAGTGCCGGCAATATCTCCTTTTGCTATCGAGGCATCCACCGCCTGAAGGGCAGACCCCCTGAAACCACTTAATAAATATACTATATTTCCATACACGACGGGCGTTGGGATAACATTCCGTGTCATTCCGGTACTTTCCCATATTAACTCGCTGGTATTGAGATCATAGCTCCGGATCTTCGTTGAAGCGCTGGTGATCAATTGGGTCTTTCCTCCCGCTTCAATCACAATTGGGGTGGCCCAGGAACTGACTTCCTCCCTTTCCACACTCCATATGTCTTTTCCCGTCTTCTTGTCCATTACATGCAGGGTGGATTGACCCTGATGGTCACGCAGAATGATCAGCTTATCTTTATACAACTGGGGTGAACTTCCCTCTCCAAAACTCATCACTTTCTCCATCTTCCCAAAATCACGTTCCCAGACAACTTCTCCTTTCATGTTAAGGCAATACAGTCCATGAGAACCGAAATATGCATAGATATGTTCCCCGTCCGTTACGGGAGAGTGGGATGCCCAGCTGCCAAGCTGATGGGTCTGGTTGTGCGGTAGTTCTTGTTTAAGGCTCGTCTGCCAGAGCTTTTTACCTGTTTCCCTGTCGAGTGATATAACCACAAAGTCATGGATAAGGTCCGTTTTATTGGGTGTCATCCAGTCCTGACCCCCTTCTCCTTCCTGTTCAGATGTTTCAGCTTTCTGTGCTGTCGGGACGGCAGACAACAGAATGATCTGGTCTTTCCATATGATTGGTGTGGCATGGCCCGCTCCCGGAACCTCAACCTTCCACTTTACATTTTTGTCCTCACTCCACTCAACCGGCGGATCGCCCCAGGGGGCTACCCCGTTGGCATCAGGACCTCTCCACTGTGGCCAGTTCATATCATTTCCGGATCCTGACTGTTGAGAGAACAGGCAATTAGATGCTGCCATGATTATAGCAGCGATGAAAGTAATGGTACGCATGATAAATTCCTCTTTGTTTTGAAAGTTACATCTCTCAGTAAAAAATTCAGCCCCAAATATAAGAATATTGTCGGATCAGGCTACAGGGGTTTTTTTAATCCATCGGATCGATCGATCCGATGGGTTCGTACAGTGAAAAACAGTACCTTGGTATTTATAAAAATATAAACGAATGAAGTTTGCAGATACCGGTCTTGCCACGGCAAAAAACCTGGATTCGCAGGATGATCTCAGGGAATTCAGGCAAAAGTACCGGATGAATGATCCTGGGACTATATATCTTGACGGCAATTCCCTTGGACGCCTTCCGGAAGCAGCCATTGACCGGATCAGGGAGGTAACGGAAAATGAGTGGGGCGACCGCTTGATAAGAAGCTGGAATGAAGGATGGATAGACGCCCCGGCGAGGATAGGTGCAAAAATTGCCCGGCTGATCGGTGCAGGGGAAGATGAGGTAATAGTAACCGACGCCACCTCAATGAATCTGTTCAAACTAGCTGTTGCAGGATTGAGATACAATCCGGCAAGAAAAAAAATAATCAGTGATGAACTGAATTTCCCTTCTGACCTGTATATACTGCAGGGTGTTGTCGATTTGCTGGGGAAGGGTTATGAAATTCAACTGGCAGGCTCTACGGACGGAATAGGTATTGATCCCGAAAACATTGAAAACCTGATGGACAACGATACGGCCCTGCTCTCACTTACCCATACCTGTTTCAAATCTGCCTTTGTCCATGAAATGGCCCGTCTCACCCGGTCGGCCCATGATAAGGGGGCCATGGTCCTTTGGGATATCAGCCATTCTGCCGGTGCACTGGAAATTGATCTGAATGCCTGTGAGACCGATATGGCAGTGGGCTGTACCTATAAATACCTGAATGGGGGTCCGGGGGCCCCGGCATTCCTTTTTGTTCGAAAGGACCTGCAGAAGAAACTCATGCAACCTGTCTGGGGCTGGCTTGGATCGGAAGAACCATTTGCTTTTAGTCCCGATTACAAACCTGCCGGGAATATGGACCGCTTTCTCATCGGAACACCACCTGTTCTATCAATGCTGGCGCTTGAACCCGGACTGGACATACACCTGGAAGCAGGCATGCACAGGCTGAGACAAAAAAGCATCCTGCAGACAGAATACCTGGTATATCTGTTTGATCAATTACTCGAGCCTGAAGGTTTTACCCTTGGGTCCCCGCGTGATCCTGAGCAGCGTGGCTCCCATGTATCCCTGAAACATCCCGAAGCCCTGCGCATCTGCCATGCAATGACTGAAGCGGACCCTCCCGATATAAAGATCATTCCTGACTTCAGGAGTCCGGACAATATCCGCATCGGTATAGCTTCCATATATACCAGCTTCGAAGATATTCACCGGGCGGTTCTCCGTATCAGGGAGATAACAGAGAAGGGGATTTACCTGGACTATTCTGCAGATGCATTAAAAGTCACCTGAAGAATTTAAAATTGTATATTTATATCAGTGCTGAATATTGCAGTGTAAATTGTTTTTTATTACTTACGATTAATTTAGTGTTTCGCTCATGTCCGAAAACAGATCAGTATTTGTTACAGGCATAGGGATCTATACCTCAATTGGCAGTACCAGGAAGGATTTCTGGGATTCTCTCATTGCAGGTAAATCAGGGATAAAAAGGATACAGTCTTTTGATCCCCAAGAGAATAAATGCCAGATAGCATCAGAAGTCCCATCCTTCAGCACTGATGGCTACCTTGAACCAAAACAGACCAGGAAGATGGTCAGGGCCTCTCAAATGGCTGTTTGTGCGAGCATTGATGCAGTCAGGGATGCCGGACTTGACCTGGAGAAAGCAAACAGGGCCCGTATCGGGTGCATTATCGGAACCGGAGCCGGAGGATCCTCATTAATCGAGGAACAGGTAGCCGAATTTCAGAGTAAGGGACCCGGATCAATCAATCCCTTACTCGTACCAAAAGCCATTCACAATATGCCAAGCAGTAATACGGCAATGATATTAGGCATTCATGGACCGAGTTTCGGAATATCTGCAGCCTGCGCGACAGGGACCCATTCCATAGGCCTGGCACTCAGTATGCTGCGGGAAGGAAGGGCCGATGCCATGCTTGCCGGGGGCTGTGAAGCTGCCATCTCATCCTTCTCTGTTGATTGTTATGATGTCATGGGGGTCCTGTCAAGGTACAACGATGAACCCTCAAAGGCCAGCCGTCCGTTCGACCTGAACAGGAATGGCTTCGTGATAGCTGAAGGTGCTGCCATACTCCTGCTTGAGACAGAAGAACATGCAAGGAAAAGGGGAGCTGTTCCCCTGGTTGAACTCCGTGGTTTCGGCATGACCACAGATGCATACAGTATTGCTGCACCTGATCCTGAAGGGACCTGGGCTGCTGCAGCCATGACAGAAGCACTCAGGGATGCCGGGCTTACTCCTGATGACATTGGGTATGTCAATGCACATGGTACTTCAACCAAACCCAACGATAAAACAGAAACCATCGCCATCAAAAAAGCATTGAAAACCAGCAAGGTTCCTGTGAGTTCCAATAAATCCATGATAGGCCATGGTCTTGGTGCTGCGGGCGCTATCGAAGCAGCAGCAACAGTACTCACTGTTCACTATGGCATACTTCCTCCTACCATTAATTACGAAACACCGGATCCTGAGTGCGATCTTGATTACATTCCCAATGTGGCCAGGGAAGTAAAGATCAAAGCAGCCCTGTCAAATTCTTTTGGTTTCGGGGGACAGAACGGGACGCTGGTTTTTACAAAATGCTGAGCCGGGATCCGAAGGCTCCGGGATCCGTATTCGCTTAATAATCCCAGTAATCGTAGAACTCTGTTGCTTTAAGATAATACACTCCTTCATCAGGGTAGCTGCCTTGGGTGATTGAACGATTTGAGGATGCGGCAGCCCCGAATATCCCCAGTCCCTCATTCACATTGGAATGAATGATAACAGGTTCAGAAAAAAGATCATTCCCTAGCATATCCTGAGCTGTATAGGTCACCAGGTACAGATACAGATCTTTCGTAATTGCCTGCAAACCAATCTGAAGCTGGAAAAATTCGTGATAAGCCGTATCGATTGTGAAATAGTACGGATCAATCGTAAAATCCAGTTCGTATTCTTTCCCGCTTATTAACTCATCAGAAAAAACCGAGAAAGAATTAGGGATATTAGAGCCGAAGATACTGTTATCCTCCTCCGGATTTAGAAGAGGATCATCGGACTGTATCCAGAGGATCTCCTCATCCGCCACAACAACCGGATATTCATTCGAGTAAGGCAAGGATTTATCCCCTGTGTAAGAACCATAGATGTGCCTGAGGACCAGCCTGTAATAATTCTCTTCGTCCGGGGGATCCCTGAACCTGATTGTTGCCTTCCACGCACTCCGTACCCAGGTGAAATCAAAATCGGATTCCGTATAGGAAATTGTTGCTGTATCCAGACTGATTATAGGAACAGGGGTGGGCAGGACAGCTTCACTGCTTATACTTTGATATCCGGGCACTGATACCTCCAGCCTGTAAGTGCTTCCCGGTACCGGAATTTCTGAGACGGACACATAATTGGACAGTGAAGGAGCCGGTCCATATTCAGACACGGAAAACGGGGACCGGTATGTGAGGGTTTCGATAAAAGTATCATCCCTGAACAAGCTCACATTTGCATTGGGGAGCTGGGCATAGCTGAAAGAATGATCAAAGATCGGGTGGCTGTAGGAAATGTATACATCAATGACACTATCAGGATTTAACATAGAATACATCACAAGTTTCTTTTCAAGAGCCTCTCCCTCAAATTCGATGACCTTTTCACAGGAGGCAATAATGCCTGCCAGGAAAAGGGAAAACAGTATGTATGGTAATCTTCTTCTCATTATACCAAATTAAAACCTGTATGAATAAGAAATCGAGGGAATAATCGGGAACAGGCTGTACTGTTTCAGTACCATGGTACTGTAATAGTTCCCGCCAATATATTCGTTGTCATAATCCCAGTTTATGAAAAAAGGATTCTTTCTGTTATAGGCATTGTATACCGATATGTTCCAGGTCCGCACACCATACTTCTTCTCCTTGTGAAAATTCAATCCTGCGTCAAGCCTGTGATAGGAAGGTACCCGGTAATTGTTCCTGCCCTCATATTCAGTCAGGTCAGAGTAGAAATAATAACTTGAATAGGCTGGAATACTGGGTGGAGGATACCGCATAATCCCCAGTGTGGCTGCATTGCCCGTTCCATATACCCATGTCAGCCCGATATCGAACCTGTCACTGAACTCATGTGTCAGGACTATGCTGACATCATGCCGCCTGTCATATTTGGCAGGAAAGACCCTCCCGAAGTTCAGATTTTCAAACTGCCTGTTCGTCCATGCCAGGGTATAACCTATCCAGCCGGTGGTCTTACCCAGGGTTTTTTCAATAAGCAGCTCTCCCCCATAAGCCCATCCCCTGCCTTTCTCCACTTTTGTTTCCCAGCCCGATCCTGTGCTGACAAATGATGCTCCTTCCTTATATTCAATCAGGTTATCCATGGTTTTATAGAATACCTCAACAGAACCATCAAGTTCTTTCGGCAATTTGAAACTTGCTCCCAGGGCTACCTGGTCTGCAACAGGAGGTTCGAATTTCCTCGTTACCGGCAGCCAGAGGTCGGTTGGCAGGCTTATTGTAGATGTGGTCAGCAGATGTACGAACTGGGCCATCCTCGAGTAGGAAGCCTTGAATGACAGATTGTCCCCTGCCAGTGCTCTCACAGATATTCGTGGCTGGAGCGACGGATAATTGGTGCCCTGTACATTGAACATGGCAAAATGAACCCCGGCATTCACCTTTAGCCAGGGGGTGAGTTCAATATTATCCTCGATATAGGCAACCAGTTCATTGGCGCCGATCTTCTCATTTCCGAAAGTGGTATCAATTCCTGTCGATTCTTCTTCGTAATCAATTTTAAAACGGACTATTCCCGGCTTGAAGTTATGATAGGTATAACTGGTACCAAATTTCACCGAATGCTTTACCGCCGGGTAGTAATCAAAATCAATCTTGGCCGTAACATCTTCTATCCCTGAGAAATACCTGAAAAAATCAATATTGGTTTCTTTTGTACGGAGGTTCTTCGATTCGAATTCACTGTGAACATCAAAAATATACCTGCTGTATGTAATTGTGGTATTACTGAAAAGGCGGTTTGTCAGCAGGTAATTCCACCTGAGGGCTGCAATGATATTGCCCCATCCCAGGCCGAATTCGTCCTTATACTGGTACCTGTCCCCCATTCCTGTATCAAAATTATCCTTATACTTATCACGGCCATATGCTTCGTCATTCCCCAGGTAGGCACTGAGGAACAGCCTGCTGCGGTCAGAAAACTTATGGTTTATCTTAGCGTTCAGGTCGTAGAAATAATATCCCCCGGTGAAACTGCCCTCCTCCTGTGCATTGGCCAGCGCGATGAATGGCCTGGCAATCAGGTCAGCATATGTCCTTCTGCCCGAGATTATGAACGAGGTTTTATCCTTAACTATGGGTCCTTCCAGGGAAAACTTTGAAGCAATCAATCCCATAGAAAAAGATCCCTGGAATTTTTTCATGTTCCCGTCCTTCATCCTGATATCCACCACTGAGGACAATCTTTCTCCAAAGCGCGCAGGGAAACCCCCTTTGTATAACTGTACGGCTTTTACGGCATCCGGATTGAAAACTGAGAAGAAACCGAACAGATGGCTGGCATTATACACGGGCACACCGTCCAGGAGAAAGAGGTTCTGATCAGGTCCCCCTCCCCGTACATAAATACCTGTGGAGCCTTCGGTCCCGGATTGAACCCCTGGTAATAACTGTATGACCTTCAGTACATCTGCCTCGCCAAATAATACCGGTACTTTCTGCAGCTTGGCAATGGGTATGTCGATCATACTCATCTGGGTATTCTCAACTTTGGATTGGGAGCTGCCTACGACAGTCACCTCCTCTATTTCCCTGGCGGATAAAGACAGATCACTATTGACAGAAGTATCGGTGGCCAGATAAAAACTGATACTCAAGGGTTCGTAACCTATATATGAAACAATCAGATCCACAGGCCCTTCCTCATGCGACAAACTGTAAAATCCGTAGTTGTTGGATATACATCCGGCAAGTGAATTCTTATCATAGACATTTGCCCCTATAAGCCTTTCACCACTTTCAGCATCGGTAATATAACCGCTGATGATGTGTTTCTGGGCTTCGAGCCGGAAGCCTGCCAGTGTCAGAAGAAGGATCAGTAAAAAGTACCTCATGAGCATGAAAGATCAATGATGCCTGCCGGTCATGACATTGCTATGAGTCCTCAAAGTTCATACCAATAAACGAAATACTCAGCCAAATCATATCATTTGCCATGCATTTTCTTCGCGAAATTATACGAGATTCGCGATACGGAAGATAAACAGGGCAATTCCCCGGATTAATTTAACTGTATATCCCATCGATCAGGTTCTCCACCAGCTCCTTTACATTCTTACGGTTCTTTATAGAGGCACTGATACCGTATAAGGCCGCCTGAGGGATCCCGCTGTCCCCTGAGGCAGAATCCAGGTTCTTGCCCGCCAGTCTTGTCACAGGTCTCATTATCCGGGCAGGGACAATTTTCATCAGTCCGTTAACAAGATTTACAGAGCGTTCAGTTATCCTGAGATCTTTCTGCAGCTTATACCTTTGTTGCATTACCATCCCGAGATCCTGCAGTAATTCCTCCTCCTTCCCGACATTAAGCTGGTTAACAGTCATATGCAGACCATCAGGGAACTGGAGCCTGTCGAGATACCAGCCTTTTTGCGCCAGTCCGTCCCCGATGTTGAAAATATCGTCATTTTCAGAAGTAAATGCCATTACACACATGTCCGGATCAGAAATGATACGGAGGCCCTCAATCTTTCCTATTCCCTCCCTTATCCTGACCGTAGTCTTCATAACCTCATCCGCTATTTTCAAATACCCTTCCCTGCCGAGATGATTCATGATGGCCCAGGTCCCGGCCAGGGGTCCCCCGCTTTTAGTTCCCATAAAGCTTGTCGATGCGAAGATCCCGCCTGGCCATTCGGTATGGATGAAGAATTGTTTCCTTCTTAGTTTCCTGTTACGGTATAGTATGACTGAAGATCCTTTGGGAGCATAACCATATTTATGTGCATCCAGGGAAATAGAACTTACGCCGGGTACCCGGAAGTCAAAGGGCGGTATCGGGTACCCCAGTTCCTCAAGGAATGGCAGCATAAAACCTCCCATACAGGCATCAACATGAAACAGGAGATCATGCTTCCTGGCCAGCTGTGCAACTTCAGTTACCGGGTCTATAACCCCATATGGGAAACAGGGGGCCGAGCAGGCAATCATTATGGTGCGGGCATTTATAGCATCCGCTATCGCCCCGGTATCGGCCCTTTTATCCTCCCGTACAGGAATGAGGACCGGTTTTAAATCGAGGTAATGACAGGCTTTCAGAAAGGCAGGATGAGCTGTCTCAGGGAAAATGATCTCCCATCCCGTTGATCCGGGTTTTTCCTCACGAGCCACTTCCCGGGCTACTTTCAATGTCAGGAAAATGCTTTCTGTTCCACCCGAACTTATGCAGCCTGTGACATTACTGTTACCATTCATCAATCCGGATACCATCCTGATGATGTTATTCTCAAAGTTCTTCAATGAAGGAAAGGTGGAAGGGTTCAGGGTGTTTTCACTGGAAAAGGCATCAAAATATTTCTTGGATATTTCGGCCTTTTCATGGCCCGGATGATACACAAATCCGAAAACCTTGCCTTCCTCCCAGGGAGCATCATCCTTTTTTAGTATCTCCAGACTGTCTGCTAATTCATCTGCCGACAGTAATTACTGATGAAGTCAGCTATCTCTCCTATTCAACAATCAGGTGCGTAGGAAATGTCACCGATGATGGCGGATACCCGGTTACCAGGAAAGGGATCTGGTGGAGTACTAATCCCCAGCCCCTTAGCCTGCAGGATAATATAACTGAAGATGGATCGGATGTGGGCCCCTATTACAGCTATATCAGGGATCTGTCCATGGGAACCACCTATTATATACGGGCTTATGCTCAAAACGAAGCCGGTACGGCATTCGGTGATGAGGTCATCGTCACCACTGTTGCCGGATCTGTCCCGGTTGTCATCACAAGTGCCGTCAGCAACATTACCGGATCAAGCGCCCGGAGCGGGGGAACTGTTACTGACCCGGGGGAACCCCAAATTGATGATGCCGGTATTTGCTGGAGCACATCCCCGAACCCTACAACATCTGACAACCATGAATCCGAGGGTAAAGTTCCGGCATTCATAAGTACAATTACGGGCCTGGAGACCAGTGGTGGATGGCAGAAAACCTGAATATCGGGACCCTGGTTGAAAGTGACTCCAGCAATACCAATCATACGGATGTTGCTGACAATGGCATTATAGAAAAGTATTGTCTTGAGAATAAGCTGAGTAATTGTGATATATACGGAGGCTTGTATGACTGGAACGAAATGATGGGCTACCTGCCATCTGATGACAGTATTACCGGGACAACACGGGGGATCTGTCCGCAGGGCTGGCATATCCCCACGGATAGTGAATGGAATATTCTTATCAGCTTCCTGGGTGGATAATATTGCGGGAGGAATATTAAAAGAATCAGGGACAGCACACTGGGAAGCACCGAATGAAGAAGCCTATGACGGTATATTTTTCGATGCATTGCCCGGGGGATCACGGGATAGAAAAGGCGTACTGGAATCGGAAGGATTCCGCAGCGGCTTCTGGAGCGCTACTGAAGTTGCTCCGTTTTTCACCACAGAAGCCTATTACAGGATATTATATTACGACAGACGTGAGCTGGGGAGATCGCTTGAAAAAAAGATGGTCGGTCATTCTGTTCGTTGCATAATGGATCAATAAGCCCTGCCGGCTATTCCCTCAAAAACAGACTTTTGGTTGAAAACTCAGGATCGCAGGTAAGGTTGACATGCAGTTTTCTCAGTCCTGCTTCATCCCCCGGCGTAGGTATATGGGTCAGGTGCACTTCACAATCCCTCAGTTCTTTCAGCTTCTGAACCGCCAGCTGGGCAGCAGGGTTGGAGATAGCACTTATCCCCATTACTGTAAGAGTTTCCTCAAGATCGAGACTTATCATCTTACCCTTCAGAATCTCCGATTTTAAGAAACTCAGGGAATCAATAATATTCTTCGGGATCAGGTGCATATCGTCGGGAAGTCCGGCAAGATGTTTGGCCGCATTGAGGATCAGGCTGGAAGAGGCATGCATCAGGGGTGAGTTCTTGCCGGTAATTACAGTACCATCCTTCAGCTCAATGGCTGCCCCGCAGAAGATGCCCTCATTCCCTTTTCCTGTATCCCTGGCTTCCCCGGCCGCCTTATGTGCCGGTTCCACGACATTCCTGTCCTCAACCCTGGCACCCACCTTATCCATTATCAGCTCCGACCTGTCAAGGGTATCCCGGTCTACCAGTCCCATGGCATATTCTACCGAACAGCGGTAAAACCTCCTGATAATTTCCTGGTGTGAGGCCTCTGATATAATGTCGTCATCCACTATTCCTGCACTGGCCCTGTTTACACCCATATCTGTCGGTGACAGGTACATTGATTCCTCGCCAGTGATCTTTTCAATGATCCTTTTGAGCAACGGGAAAGCCTCGATATCACGGTTATAGTTGACCGTTTTAATATTGTAGGCCTCAAGGTGGTGATGGTCTATCTGTACGAGGTCCTTCAGATCCACCGTTGCTGCTTCATAGGCTATATTAACCTTGTGCGACAACGGCAGGTTCCAGATAGGGAATGTCTCAAATTTTGCATAACCTGCTTTCTCACCATTTTTGTAATCATGGTAGAGATTGCTCAGGCAGGTTCCCAGTTTCCCGCTGCCGGGACCCGGACCCGTAACTACAACAATTGGTTTGCTTGTTACAATATGTTCATTAGAACCATAGCCCCGGTCACTGACAATGAGGTCCACATTGGAAGGATAGCCTTTTGTGAACTTATGGGTGTATACCTTAATTCCGTTTCTCTCCAGTTTGTTCTTGAATGATATTGCAGAGGGCTGGTCCTCGAACCGGGTGATCACAACGGCCGTAATTTCAATGCCCCAGTCCTTAAAATCATCAATGGTCTTCAGCGCATCCGTGTCATAGGTGATCCCGAAATCCGCCCTGATTTTTTTACGTTCAATCGCACCTGCATGTATACAAAGGATGACGTCAATTTTATCTTTGAGTTTCTGCAGCAGGCGCATCTTGACATTGGGATCAAATCCCGGCAATACCCGTGCAGCATGATAATCATACAGTATCTTCCCCCCGAATTCAAGGTACAGTTTATCATTAAACCTGTTAACGCGTTCCAGGATTGATGCTGTCTGTTCTTTAAGATAAGCTTCATTATCGAATCCCTTCCTGTCTTCTGCAGATGATTTTTCGGGCATAGTTTATACTGTTATTCGATGGCAGAACTGAGAAATTATATACTAAGATGAAATCACTTTCAAGATAGGAAAATATCCTTTTCATACCAATATTGAAGCTCATAGCCTGCATGATACAAGTCTGTCCTGCTAACATAAAACTTCCCCTGTTGCGGACAGGCATTTGATAGTGTGACATGCTGTATAAGTTATTAACCGGATAATTACTAGGGAAAAAAATCACTAATATTGTATTACGAAAGAAAATTTGTGCTGCATAATGAATAAAACGCTTCTATCTTTATTACTGAGCTTCCTGGTACTTGTTTCATCTTCCTATTCCCAGGAAAGATTAAATGATACTATCGAAATCGAAGAAGTCGTTGTCACTGGGTCAAAAATTGAAATAGCCAGGAAAAATGTAGCCTTGACCGTATCTGTTATTAACAGGGACGAACTGGAAAGTACCAGCGAGTCAGCTTTGCTTCCGGTAATATCCGAGCAGGTACCCGGACTCTTCGTGACCGAGCGTGGTGTAACAGGGTTCGGAGTAGCCGAAGGAGCAGCCGGACAGATAAATATGCGCGGACTGGGTGGCAATCCGACCACACAGGTACTGATCCTTATTGACGGTCACCCGCAATTCATGGGCATGATGGGGCACCACCTTCCGGATGCCTACGTGACCTCAGATGCCGAAAGGGTGGAGGTGTTGCGCGGACCGGCCTCGGTGCTTTATGGTTCAAACGCATTCGGAGGGGCAATTAACATCATAACCAGGAAACAAGGGAAGGAAGGAGCATCGGCCCGGGCGAGAGTGCAGTACGGTTCCTATAATACACAGAAGTATATGGGAAGTGCAGGGTACCGGAAGAAAAAATTCAGTGTTTTTGCTTCGCTGAACCACGATCGTACCGAAGGGCACAGGGACAGTTCCGATTTCAGCATAGTAAATGCTTATCTCAAGACAGGCTATGAGCTTTCTCCGGCCTTCAATGTAACTGCCGATGTAAGCATAGCCAATTATGAGACAAGGGACCCCGGTCCGGAAAACGGGCCCGCCGGTGACAGGATCGACATTCTAAGGGGAAAAACAGCACTGAGCCTGGAGAATGAATTTAAACACGTAAAGGGGACCATAAGAGCCTACTATAATTTCGGGGAACACACTATCTCCGATGGCTGGCACTCGAGGGACGAAATGTCAGGGTTCATGTTTCACCAGGCACTCTCACTGCTTCCTGGAAATACACTGACCCTGGGATATGACTATATGCAATACGGGGGTAAGGGAAGCCCTATCAGTACGGTGCTGAGGGATGAAGAAGGTAATGTCATCATGCCTCCGCAATTTCAACTCTCCCCGGTAAATGATTCCTGGATAGTAATGGATCACAATGCTTTCTATGCTTTTATCCAGCAGTACCTAACCGGCGGACTGATGCTTAACGGAGGTATCCGTTATGAACTGAACAATACCTACGGAAAGGAATGGATCCCCCAGTTGGGACTGGCATGGAACATCGGTACCGGGACTACCATAAAAACCTCATTATCTAAAGGATACAGACCTCCTTCAATCCGGGAATTATACCTGTTTCCCCCTGCTAATGAGAGGCTCATGCCGGAACGTATGGTTAATTTCGAGGCTGGCTGGTTACAACACTGGATGAACCACAGAATGAAAACCGAACTGACCGGTTTCATTGCCCGGGGACAGAATCTCATCATCATGGTACCGCCGGTCCCTCCCCCTCCCCCAACCTACAGGAATTCAGGGACATTCCTGAACCGGGGCATTGAATTCAGCTGCAGTTACCAGCCTTCCGATCAAATTAAGTTGCACACAAACTATACTTTCATTGATATGAAGAATCCCCTGCCGGCCACGCCTGTTCACAACCTTTTCATGTCTGCCACATACAGGATTAAAAAACTTACCCTGCAGATGAAGCTGCAAAACATATTTAAGCTGGTAAATGATACGGGTAACGGAAGTTATGAGGTCATTGAACAATCCTATCACCTGCTCGGCACAGGAGTCAGCTACCGGTTTAATAAGCTGATCGATGTTTTTTTTCACGCGAATAACCTCCTGAATCAGAAGTACCAGATCAATAAGGGGTACCCCATGCCCGGGATCACGGTATTCGGTGGACTTAACCTGAGGCTTGACTCGGAATGAAAGATATTTATCCGGGACATCTATCCACGTTCAGCAGGATTTAGATTGAATTAGCCAAAATACCTGAATATGAAGAAAGTACTGCTATTGACAATTATAGGGATGCTCCAGTTGGGATCAGTCAGTTCGCATTATAAAGCCGCATATCATGTAATTATCGATACTGATGGTGGTCCCGATGATTTTCGCGCTATCTGCATGTTACTGGCTACACCGGAAGTCGAAGTCATTGCCATTACCTGCACAGGCGGAATACTTTCACCCGACAGTACTTGGTCCAAAGTGACAGCCCTGTTGCACAAACTCGGGCATGAAGGCATCCCTGTGGGTAAAGGACGTGATATACCTGGCAGGCCTCCCGGATCCAGGAAATTTATTTCTTCCCTGCTATGGAGTACAACAGGAAATTCCCCGATTCAGAACAGTTGGGATGCTGCCGGACTGATCCGGCACTCCGTCGAAATGGAAGACAAACCCGTTGATTTTCTTGCATTGGGACCCCTTGGGAACCTGGCCGAGGCCCTGCATCAGGATGCCGGGTTGGATACAAGCTTCAGGAAACTCTTGTGGTTCAATGAATCCTGGGACGAAGACGGGGTGAACTACAGGCTGTATCCCACAGCCGCTGAGGAAATACTCGGGTCAAAACTGACAATTGAAATGATCCGGGACATGAATAATCCCCTTGAGCCCTGGTCTATGCTCCTGACAACACTGGATACACTGAATTCGGAATATGCTGATGCCATCAGTGATTTTTATACCAGCAATAAGCAATCGAAGGAAGAAAGCAGCATAGGTGGATTCATGGCTTGCGATCTCATCCCCCTACGCCTGGTATACCCGGAATTGTTCAGGACTGATGAGCAGCTGCCCGGTTCTCGCATATCCAAAACCGCCCCTCATCAATCGGCAGCTGTAATTGAAAAGACAGTGGTTCTTTTGGATACTGACAGGGAGGATAAAAGCATCATCTTTAAAAGCTTACCGCATGACCCGGAACTGTTCGAGGATGATGTAAAAGAAGTATTAGCTGATATCCGGTCACGACATGGACTGAAAGAATGGAAGATCATCGTCCTTACCAATGAGTTTCATGAACACCTGGGAATATATTCCATCATCGGGGCAAAAATGGGTCTGCGGGCCAGGGAGTTTTTCAATGTAGGAATAGACGAATTGCACATTAACTCTCATGCAGGTTTCCGGCCACCCCTGAGTTGTATGAATGACGGACTGCAGGTAAGTACCGGAGCGACCCTCGGTCACGGTACCATCACGGTTCAGGAAGATTCAAAGCTGCCGGAAGCCGTTTTCTCCTTCAAAGACCAGATAATCCTGATCCGGCTGAAAGATGAACTGGCCGGAAAGATAAGCCAGGATATTAAAAAAGGGATAGCTCTGTATGGTCTTAATACCGATGAATACTGGCTTTATGTCCGTGAACTGGCACTGGGATACTGGCTGGAAATGGACAGAAAAAATATTTTTACTATCGAAAGGATCTAACGGATCAACCCATCGGATCGGTTCATCGGATCACTATTCTACCCTGAGGCTATCGGCCGGATTGGCTATCGCTGCCCTGTATGACTGGTAGCTAACTGTTAATAAAGCTATTATCAATACAATAATAGCAGCCAGCAACAGTATAAGAAAATATAAGCCTAAATTGAAATGTATGTGATAGGCAAAATTCTGCAGCCACCTGTTAATACCGAAATAGGCCGGGACAGACAACAGTGTGGCAATCCCCATCAGGGTAAGGGTCTCACGGGAAAGCATCAATACAATATTATTTGCAGATGCGCCCATTGACTTCCTGATTCCGATCTCCTTGGTCCTCTGGGAAGTACTGTAGAAAATCAGTCCCAACAAACCCAGGCAGGAAATAAAAATGGAAAGTATCGAAAAAACAAGCAGTATCTGGGCCGTACGCCGTTCGGATTCAAACAGTTTATTAAACTCGTCATCCATCCAAATGTATTCAAAAGGATATTCCGTACTGAAATCATCCCATAACTGCCTCACATACTCAAGCGTTTCAGGTATATTGCCATCTCCCACACGAACAACCAGGTATCCTTCCCAGTTCCCGCGCATGAAATGAATGGCCATAGGATGAATGTCTTCATGCATTGATTCATAATGAAAATTCCGGACGATGCCTATGATAGGGTAATACACTAATTCATCCTGGTCACCAGGCTCAATAAACCTGGTATTCAAGGGATCAGATAAGGCAAGAGTTTTTACGGCTGCTTCATTGATCACAATACCGAAAGTATCTATCCCCATTTCGCGGTTGAAGAACCTTCCTTCAACCAGTTCCAGGTCCAAGGCTTCCTCAAAATCATAGCTTACATATGAAGTCATTAACAGAATGGTATTACTCATATCCTGACCCTCAAGCCAGTGAACATTATTCCAGTAATCTGAAGAGGGAATATGTGTTGTGTAAGCAGCAGCTTTAATGTTTGCATGCTGATTTAACTCCTGTTTGAAGGCATCAATCCTGTCACCCAGCGCATCGGATCTCCTGATAACCAGTACATTGTTCTTTTCAAAGCCAAGGTCTTTTTTCTGCATAAAGTTTAACTGCCGGCTTACAAAGCTTGTGCCCAGAAGGATAATAATAACAACCGTGAACTGAACTACCACCAGCAGGCTCCTGAGAATACTTCTGCTTGAACCGGATTGCAGCTCTGACTTCAGGACATCCACAGGTTTAAAAGAGGCCAACACAAAAGCAGGATATGTGCCTGCCATCACTCCCACTATAAGTGCCAGCAGGAAAAGCAATGGAAGGGCATAGTTTTCCAGAAGGTTGAAATCAAGCTCCAGGTGGATCAGGTTGTTATATCCGGGCAATAAAAGATAAACAATGACTATGGCCACCAGCAGGGAAAACAGGCTTAGGAATATAGATTCTGTCAGGAACTGGAAAACCAGCAAGGATTTTGAAGATCCTACGACCTTTCGAAGCCCTACTTCCCTTGCGCGAGCAGTAGCCCTCGCAGTAGCAAGGTTCATGAAATTTATGCACGCCATAATCAAAATGAGAATGGCAATAAAAAGGAAGATATAGACATAAGCCGGATTACCATTAACTTCAATTTCTTCCTGCAGGTTGGAATGCAGGTGGATGGAAGTAAGTGGCTGTGTGAAGTACCCGAAAGAATTACCGGCTTCTTCAAATTGTTCAATATTGACACCTATGAATTGTTCAATGTTAGGCCCTACATACTTAATGACCATATCCCGAAGGCTGGCTGTAAATTTCTCAACATCCGTTCCGGGGTCAAGCACCACATAGGTATAGTAATTATGGTTGACCCAATTGGTACTGCGGCTACCCCTGAGGGTAGTCAGGGAACCCAGCATCTCAAAGTGAAAATGTGAGTTAACAGGTACATTCTCAATGATCCCTGTTATTTCGTACAGGCTTGTATCCTGCTCGATCCTGACCATTTTCCCAAGTGGATCATCTTTCCCGAAATATTTTTCAACATATCTCTCGCTCATAACTAAACTCCGAGGACGTGATAAAACAGTTTTCGGATCTCCCCTCAACAATCTGAAGCTGAATACATCGAAGAAGGTGGAATCGGCAAAGATGAAATCCTCTTCTGTCTCCTGGAACTTTTTCTCACCTGTTCTGACCAGCCATCCCCCGAATTTTCCGAAGCGGGTAACCTGTTCCACCTCAGGATAATCATTAATCAGTGCCTCCATCATAGGCGCAGCTGTTACAGCCTGGTTCAGCTCATTCCCGGGCATCTGTCCGCGCACACTGATCCGGTATATCCGGTCCGCATTTTCATGAAACCGGTCATAGCTTAGTTCATTGATCACGTATAAAAAGATGAAGATGCTGGCTGACAGGCCAATCGCCAATCCCAATATATTTATGAGTGTATAACCGAATTTCCTGAAAAGATTGCGCAGGGCGACTTTGATGATATTTTGCAGCATACTGAGTTTATTAAACCGGTAGCAGGATTATTTTAGTATGACGACAAGCAAACAAAAAAGTTACACTGCTTTCACTGAATTCTTCTTTAGGAAACCGTTACATTGCTTTGAATCCAAAGATAATTTGAATCATTCGGAGGGCCTATCGGATCGATTCATCGGATCGGTTCCTCGGATCGATTGATCGGATGGGGTTATTCCACCCTGAGACTGTGAGCAGGATTTGCTGTTGCTGCCCTGTATGACTGGTAACTGACAGTTATCAGCGCTATCAGAAGTATAAAAAGTGCAACCATCAGCAGTGTAAGAAAATACAAACCTATGCTGAATCCTATATGATA
>CAZILN010000371.1:0-10784 GCA_964540005.1 uncultured Bacteroidaceae bacterium
TATAGTACCCCTGCTAAAAGGCGGGTCGCATCTTGACAGGGAGGCCATATACTGGCATTTCCCGCATTACAGTAACCACGGGATGCAGAGTCCCGGCGGTGCCATCCGGGCCGGTGACTTTAAACTGATTGAATACTTTGAAAACAATACTGTACAATTGTTCAACCTGAAGGAAGACATTGGGGAGCAGCATGACCTGTCGGCCTCTGAACCTGAAAAGGCAGATGAATTAAGGGAAATGCTGCATCAGTGGAGGCAAAATATCGATGCCACGATGATGAGCCCTAATCCCGAGTATAACAGGGCTGAATAAAGAATGGTCAGGGTTCTCTGTTTTATGTTGGTGGCACATACTGATTTCCCTTACTATGCCTGGCAGGGCTTTCAAATCGATGATGTCCTATTCCTGCATTGGCTGTTCGAAAGTCAGGATGATACATGAACCAGAATTTTAATAAAATTTTTCAAACACAACTTTTTTGAAAAATATTTCAGTTAATTCAATTTCCTGGATTTCCAGAACTCCAACATCTTTGCGGCCGCTACCTGTTCATCAACCTTTATGTACTTTAGGAAATTCCTTTCGGTCCGGTGACCACTTATCTTCATAATAAACAGGGTAGGGGTTCCTTTCAGATATTCATTTGTGCAAAAAGATCTTCTGCATGTGTGGGAAGCAATCAGTTCATGTTTTTTATATGTTTTGTCAACTCGTTCAACCCCTCTTTTCTGGGTAATGATAATCTCCTCATTTATTCCAGCTTCTTCTGAGATGCCTTTGATAAGTTTATTGAAATCATTCATGTGTATACCTTCCGGGATTCCCCCATCGTATTTGCGCATTATCTTTTTAGCCGTGTCGTTAAGCGGGATAACAACATGATTCATGGTTTTACCCTGTCTAAGATGGATAAAATCACCTTTAATGTTTGCGGGTTTAATACTGCTAAGATCTGAATAACGGAGCCCTGTATAGCATCCAAGTACAAAGAGGTCCCGTATACTCTCCCTATCCTTCTCATTGGATAGATCCTGCTCATAAATGATATTAATTTCATCTTCAGTCAGGTAAATATTCTCTACCTCTTCCTGATACACCTTGAAATCGCTTGTATCTATCGGATCTGTTATATACTTGCGGGAACAATCCCTCAGGAAGATCTTCAGGTTTTTCAGAGTTTTACCAATCGTGTTTACTGCCAGCCCTTTATCTCCGTCAGGCTTTACAGCATCATGGCTGAGGTATTTCATGAATTTCTGATAAAAAGAATAGTCTATGGATTTGAAATCAAGCTTGGATTTGCTCCATTGTTCGTATCCTTTTAGATGTTTTTTAAGGGCATGGTAATCATTAACGGTATGCTTGCCTACTCTGGGACTTTTAGCCTTTATATAATCTTCGAAATATTCAAAAAGGTCTTTTTTAACTTCAGTGCCTGGTTCCTGATTGATACCATTGTATTTATTCAGGACATATTCCGTACTGGGCTCAATTCCTTCATCCTGGGCATTACTGACAATGTTCTCGATCTCCAACTTGGTTTTCCGTATGTGCCGGTTGATGCTATCATATTTAGGATGGCTCCTGCGTAGTACATCGTTCTCAAAATCCCAGTATTTGATTTCTATCCTCCTGTCTGTATTGATAAGGATCCGTTTATCACGGCTGTAATTATACTGGACATAAACGGGTGTCTTGCCGTCACGTTTTGAAACGTTGTGTTTTTTAACCAGGAGTTTTACTGAGGCCATGTTCTGAATCCTAATATTTGTCTCGCAATTTGTCTCGCAAACTTGAATTAAGCTTGTATAATGCTAATATACAAAATCTCGAAAAAACTTCCAAAAAGCCAGTATAATAAGCGTTTTGAAGTTAAGGAAGTAAACCTGGGTAGATGTGGTTTACGGTCTCGTCGTCACCGCAACATTGAAAATCCTGCTAACAAGGATTGCAAGATTTCTTATTTTCATTCGTCATGAATCGGGTTAATAATCAGATTTGATTACTACTTGTAGGAGCTTTCCTGAAGCCATACCTTGTCAAATTTGGAAAAACGCTGATTTGAATTGGTATTGTTTTGGGGATGATGACGGTTTTTCTGTTTCGGATCTTCGTATATTTGATACATGCATGGCGATACATTGATACCCGTATATACCCTTATCATTTTTTCAATCCTTATCATGGGACTGATTTTTAAAACAATTCGTATACCTTATGTAGTGAGTTACCTGTTTGTAGGCATTTTAATAGGTCCTCATGGAATAGGATTTGTACAGGATACAATATTGCTCAGGCAGTTTGAAATGGTTGGCCTGGTATTCCTCATGTTTTTTGTTGGCATGGAAATATCTTTGGAGGATTTACTGAAAAACTGGAAAATACCACTCTTGGGAACTATTATTCAGATCGCGATAACAGTCGGAATTGTTTTTCTTCTTGGAACCATCCTGGGCTGGAAATTCATCCGGGTATTGCTCATTGGATTCGTCATCAGTATCAGCAGTACTGCAGTGGTGATTAAACTTCTTAGTGAATGGAATCTGAGCAATACGCATGTGGGAAGGAATGTTATTGGCGTATTGCTGGTCCAGGATATTGTACTGATACCAATGATCATTGTCATGGACCTAATGCAGGGACAATCCATGCAAGTTGAAAACCTGGTATTGCAATTGGCAGGAGGAATCTTATTGTTAATATTTATTATCTACCTCTTACGAAAGAAAGAGATCCATTTGCCATTCATGCAATATTTTCGGGGACATAAAGAGCTTCAGATTTTTGGCGCTCTGGCCATTTGTTTTGGAATGGTGATGGCTACTGAATTATTCAGATTATCACCATTTTTGGGTGCCTTTCTGGCAGGTATTTATATACGTTCGACCCGTGAAACAGAATGGATACACATCACCTTAGAACCTTTTTATATATTCTTTGTGGCCATTTTCTTTGTTTCAGTAGGTATGATGCTGGATATCAATTTTGTCTTTAAAAACTGGGGCATTATACTTTTGTTGATCAGTCTTGTATTTATTGTCAATACCACAATCAATACCAGTATGATGCGCATACTTGGCGAGCCCTGGCGTGAAAGCCTGTTGGGCGGTGCAATGCTGGCTCAGGTCGGGGAGTTCAGTTTTGTAATACTATCTGTGGGACAGCAAAGCGAGATAGTCTCAGATTTCACATACCAGATCATCCTGGCCCTTATAACCCTGACCCTGATATTAAGTCCGGCCTGGATTTCCCTCTTTAGGAAACTGACCATAAAAGTCTAACACAAATTTGGATAATCTGGTGAGTTGGATCGGAATTTGCATTAAGCAGAAAATCCGGAACTTAATCTGTGCATTACATTCAAGCGCCGGAATTTGTATCTGTTTATAGTACACGTTTATTGTATTCCCGTTCTGATTTTACTAAACAACAATCAGGTAATAACAATAAGTGTTGTTCTCATGATTTTCAGATCTTCTTTTGCATACTTTTCCTTGCGCCGATCTGATACAGATCCTGAAGGGAGGATCTATAGCTTTCAAGAAATTTCCCGGAATGTATCAGTTCCCCGAAAACGGATTCGATGGATAAAAAGGCAAGGGAGTTGTTCCGTGAGGCCAGTGCTTTTTCCTGGAGGATGGCAGCCATTTTGTCTTCAAGCCGGTATTTCTTTCCCTGTTCATCAACGCCTTCAGCATACCTGCACCAGGCTGCTACTACCAGTGATGAACAATCTATGGGGCCGCCCTTCAGCAATTGTTCCCTGATCGTTGGTAATAAAAACTCGGGGATTTTGGAGGAACTCTCCAGGCAGATCCGTGACAACCGGTCAGCAATGTTCGGGTTTCCGAACCTGTCGATCAGGCTGCCTTTGTAAGCCTCAAGATCGATACCTGTAACGGTATCAAGAATAGGTGTTACTTCAGTGTCCATGAATTGTCTCAGGAATTTTGCAAAAAGGGGGTCACGTGCTGCCTCATGAACATAAGTATATCCTGCCAGGCTGCCCAGGAAACCCAGCACCGAATGCCCCGCGTTCAGGAGGCGGATCTTCATTTTTTCATAGGGACTTACATCAGGTACAAATTGAGCCCCCACTTTTTCCCATGCGGGTCGTCCATTCACAAACCTATCCTCAATCACCCACTGGGTAAAGGGTTCACAGACTACCGGCCAACCGTCTTTGATCTGAAATGTTGACTCCAGGTATTGCCTGTCTGATTCATTGGTCACCGGTGTGATACGGTCTACCATGCTATTGGGAAAACTTGCATTTTTTGAGATCCATGCGGACAGGTCATTGTTCAGCCTGTTGGTATATTCCAGCAACATATTTCTGGCCATATCGCCATTCTTCTGTATATTATCACAGGACAGAATAGTAAAGGCCTGGATGCCTCTCTCTTTCCTGCGTCTGAGCGCCTCTGAAAGGTAGCCATATACTGTCCTGGCTTGCAGCGGATGTTCAAGATCCCATAAAATATCGGGATTCTCAAAATCAAATCCACCGGATGACTGGCTGAAATTATAACCTCCTTCGGTAATGGTCAGGCTGACTATCCTGGTATCAGGATGGGCCATTTTTTCAATTACTGCATCCGGGTTTTCCGGTGCAAAAAGGTATTCAGTAATGGATCCTATCACACGGGCATCAGGTATTCCTTCAGGCGGTTTGCACATTAAGGTGTACAGGCAATCCTGCTTATTCAGTATCTCATACATCCTCCGGTCAGTCTCCAGCAAACCTGTCCCGCAAATTGCCCAGTTCCATGCATTATGGCCAGCTATAAGCTTATCTGTATATGAAGCCTGATGGGCCCTGTGAAAGCCGCCCACACCTATATGTACGATCCCGGCTCTCAGTTTTCTTCGGTCGTACCGGGGGACTGCGACTGCATCCGGAATAAGAGGCAGGTTCGCTTCGTTTAAGGGAATCGTTTTAACCATAAGTTTACATTTTCAGGGTATCTGACTAATTGGGTCAGGGATGTGATTTTTTGCGGATCCTCAGTGCCAGGTAAGCAAAAACAAAGTATATGATGGTACATATAAATCCTGTCTGGTGAAAAGTTACTTTATTGGATCCATAGGTAAATTCATTGCCGCTTCCAAACATAGTAACGGCAGCCAAAACCAGAATAACTGCCAGGCTGCCCCATGCAATCAGAATAAAAGATATACGGATTGCATATGAAGTTTTAGAACCGGATTTTTTACGGGACTCATTAATATCACGGGGGACTGATAAATCAATTCCTGGTTTTTCCTCCTGAACTTCTTCATTACTGTATTTCTCCTTTGCCCCAAACCGGCTGGCCAACAAAGTATATAACAATGATGTAAAGAACCAGGTTGGAATAAAGAGGTAATAGAAAGACATGATGTTCAGTATGTTTAATCCAAAACCAAAGATCAGGGCTGCTATCCAGGCCGTGACGGCAGGGATGCTGTGAGACAGTTTTTTATAATGGACCCAGTATCGTGTCAGGCCGATCCTGGGGAAGATATAATGTTCAGTGAAGACAATGGCTCCGACCGGTACAAGGATTAAACCCGCATAGGTGAGCAATGGCAAAAACTTTGTAAAAACATAGGGGAAACAGGCGGCAATAATTGTCACCAGGCCTACATACAGGGTGACCCGTTTTCTCGATCGGGTCTTAAATATTGCCTGTGCAGCCAGTCCTGCACGGTAGAGGTTTGCATTGGCAGTGGTCCATCCTGCAACTATAACAATTACGAAACCGGAAAGTCCCAGGGCATAGAAGGCTACATCACCCGGGTCCAGGTGAATAATCGTTGTTTTCAGGATAACCGCGGTGCCGGCTCCCATTATTCCTGCGGCAATCCATGCGATATAATGGCCGAATATCATTCCGAAAGAAGAGAATAATCCATAGCTGACTTTCCTGGCATAGCGAAAAATAGCCATATCGACCAGTCCCACATGAGTCAGGGTATTGGCTGCCCATGCAAATCCGAGCACTTCCAGCATACCAACTCCTTTTTCCCCCTGAGCATTGGTCCCGGTCCAGATTGAATGGTCAGCCATATTCATAAAATCCCCCCAGTTTGCCAGTTGTGTTTTTCCCAGAATTGCCTGGGCCAGGACAGGTAACAGGGCCATGGCGCCACCTACGAACATAACAAACAGCCAGGGGGCACAAAGGGTTGAAAACTCCGCCAGGGTATTAAAACCATATATGGCAACCAACACTACCACTGCGCCTACAACAAGGACTATCAAAACAAAACGGATATCGGCAGGGTACCAGTTAAGCTGGGCGGGTATATTGAATATGAATCGTACAGCCGAGGAAGAAACTGTGATCATGGCCGCCGAGATCACTGTAAAAATCAGGACATTGGACCAGTTATACAGTTTTGTTGACGATTCACCGGCAATTTTTTTCAGGTACCAGTAAAGACTGAGTCTTGTTTGCACTGCAATGGGTGCTGTAATAAGGGTCCAGCTCAGCACTGCCAGCAAATTGCCGATCAGGAGACCCACAAGGATGTCCCTGGTTGAAGCTCCCAGTGCCACAAAAGTTGCACCGATAACGAATTCAGTAGCGGCTACATGCTCTCCTGCGTATATTCCTGCAAAATGTTTCCAGCCGTGAAGTTCATGCTCGGGTATGGGCATCTGCTCTGAATCCGGCTGGCTGATAGGTCCGGGAGGCTTGATTTGAGATTGATCCATAGAGGCAGTATGTAATTTACCCCTTAAGATAGCTGTATTGTATTCAATTAGCAACTTGTTTTTATTATCTTTAAAAACCGGCCGGGATGGGCAATGATTCCCATCAGGTTTGTGATTATGAGCATTGAATATCTGATTCTCTAATACTAAAAAAATCTAAACCAATGAAACCCCCATCACAGGTTTATCGGCTGGCTGATAACCGGAGACAAGAGATCATGATAATATCCGGATCTGACGAAACGACACATGGGGGTTCGCCGTCCGGGTACCTGTTACGGATGTGCGAGGCCGGCAACAAAAAGTCATTATTCTGGAAATATAATTAATAATGAGTTGAATTTATGATGTTTAATATAAATATTATCTAATGAAGGAGCACGTTTATTTTATGATTGTTGTATTAATTGCAGCATTATGTTTTCCGAATCTGAATGCTCAGGAAGCCAGGCCATGGTACCAGGGTGGGCGCTGGCAGAGGCCGATACCCAATCCCCAACTTAAGGTACTTCCTTTGCTGAGTGTTGAAGGCAATAAGATTGTGAACGCTGATGGAGATACCATCCTTTTAAGGGGTCTTGCTATATCCGATCCGGATAAGATAGAGGGACAGGGGCACTGGAATAAAGAACATTTTGAACATGTGAAAGAGACCGGGGCCATGATAGTACGGATCCCTGTACATCCCGTTGCATGGCGTGAACGTACACCCCAAAAGTACCTTGAATTGCTTGATCAGGCAGCAGAATGGTGTACTGACCTCGGCATGTACATTATGATAGACTGGCATTCTATTGGTAATCTGGGTATGGAACTTTTTCAGAACCCCATGTACAACACTTCCAAACAGGAGACATACCAGTTCTGGAGGACCATTGCACAGCATTTTAACGGACATAATACGATCGCCTTCTATGAGATATTCAATGAACCAACCATTTACCGCGGGCAACTGGGAAGTATGAGCTGGGCGGAATGGAAAAAGATCAATGAAAATGTGATCAACCTGATCCGTTCATTTGATACCGAAACCATCCCCCTGGTGGCAGGTCTGGATTGGGCTTACGATCTTACTAACATTCGTATAGATCCTATCCAGGCAGAACGGATAGCCTATGTTTCGCACCCATACGAACATAAACGCCAGCCCCCGTTCGAGCCAAAATGGGAAGAGGCTTTTGGCTTTGCTGCTGGAAGATACCCTGTAATAGTTACAGAGTTTGGCATAGGAGTACGCCCCGGTACCACGATAGATAAGGATCATTACGGCTACAAAATAATCGATTACCTCGAAAACAAAGGCATAGGCTGGGTGTGCTGGGTGTACGATCCTGAATGGGGCCCGAGGATGTTGAAATCATGGGACACTTATGAACTTACTGAAGGGGGAGAATTTTTTAAAAAGGCAATGAAAGGTGAACTGGATGTGCAGAATGACTGAAGCATACAGATAACCGATATTAATTATAGAATACCTAATTATGATACTCCGGGGAAAAACTGAATTCACCCTGATCCTGATCGCTGCATTTCTGATTCTTTCCGGCAGGGTATTCTCACAGCCCGAAGTGGAGGGCTGGGGAAATTTGAATGGTATCCGGGTAGAAGGCCAGCTCATGGAATTAAACAGCAGCCTGATTATGGTTGGATCAGACTGGTCGGATGTTTCGCGGACGGCCAAGGAACGGCAGAATCCAAGGTTTGCAAGGGAAGGCAACAAGCAGATAGTCACCACCAGGCTGGCCAGGTTCCTTTCTATAACCGAGACAATTGAAGATGCCGGTACAGGGAGTGCAAGGATGGATGTTCAGCTTACTTCCACTATTGACACCTCTGTTCTCGGGACCTTCCTGAGCTTCATCCTGGAAGAAGAAGATTATCCTAAAGGAAGCATAGAATATATCGAACAGGCCTTCAAGGAACCGCCGGAACCTCTGAAAAGCAGTTTTACCTATGCAACCTGCGATGAAGCCAGTGGAATCAGGTTGAACTTTCCTGGCAGAAAAGTCGAGATAAGCACAGACAAGCCCATATTTATCTTTACTAAGGTAAACAGGGATGCTGATTCAGAGCTGGAAATATTACTCCTCATTGCTACCGGTTCCCTGAAAAAGGATCAGGTCATTAGCAGGTCATTTACTGTAAGTGTTGAGGGGGAGATTGACAGGGATCCTGTTGAACTGGTTATGAATACTGATGCCGGCGGCCGCAGCTTTGATGGCTTCGGGGGAAACTTCCGTTTGCAGAACCCGGATACCGATCCACAGGTTATCGAGTATTGCCTAGAGAATATGAGGGTAGCATGGGCCCGGGTTGAAATGCCATGGAGTTTCTGGCACCAGGACGAAGAAAAGGACCCCCTGGAAGCCGCCAGGGCAGGAGAGGTGCATGAACGGGTTAAAGCAGCTATGGAACTCGCACAGAAAATCCATAACAAGGGGATACCTGTAATTTTATCTGTCTGGAGCGGACCGGATTGGGCAATAGTCGGAAGCAGATCTTTCAGGCCCCAGCCGGGTGGCCTTCGGGGGAATCCCCTGGATCCTGAGAAAACAGAAAAGATCTATGAATCCATCTCTTTATATATTATCTATCTGAAAGAAGAATATGGAGTTGAAGCAGAGATGTTCTCTTTTAATGAATCTGACCTGGGCATTTATATCAGGCAGACGGGAGGGGAGCACCGGGACCTGATCAAGGGCCTGGGTACGTATTTCAAATCAAAGGGACTTAAAACAAAATTATTGCTGGGCGACACTGCCGATGCTAACGGATGGCCCTTCCTGAAGGAGTCAATGGAGGATCCTGGTACATTGCCTTACATTGGAGCTGTTTCTTTTCATTCCTGGCGGGGCTGGGGAACAGAAACCCTTAAAAGATGGGCAGATGCCGCTGAAAAGCTCGGCAAGCCCCTTATTGTCGGTGAGGGTAGCACGGATGCTGCCGCCTGGAGGTTCCCTGTTATTTTTAATGAACAGGTATACATACTGACAGAGATAAACCTCTACATAAGGATACTGGCGATCTGCCAGCCGCGGACTATTCTGCAATGGCAGCTCACTGCTGATTATTCCCCCATGGCGGGCGGAGGTATTTTCGGGGATGACGGCCCCCTGAGACCGACCCAGCGTTTCTGGAACATGAAACAGATCAGTGCCACACCGGAAGGCCTGAAAGCCATGCCTATTACATCATCAAATGAGGTAATCACCTGTGCAGCCCTGGGTGACAATGAAAGGAACTCCTACGCCATTCATTTTGTAAACAATGGTGCAACCCGTAAAGTTACTGTTTCGGGACTGCCCGGGGAGGTCGGGAAATACAGATTATTCATTACTTATCCAAGCCGGGGTATGGAATATTCCGGCGAGGTGGAAGTGACAGATGGCAGGCTCAGCTTTATGCTCGATCAAATGAGTTATGCCACACTTATTTCGGATTCAGAGTGATACTGTTAAATATATAAATAAAGCAAACAACATTATTATGAGACTAAGGTTTCTGGTATTTGCACTGGCGTTTCTGCTTGTGCAGCATGGTAATTCACAAAAGAACAATGAATGTAAGATCGGCTCTCCCGGCGGAATAATTACATTATCCGTGAGCTCCGGAGAAAAACTGCAATGGTCCGTGATGCATGCGGACCAGCAGATCATTGCTCCATCCTCTATATCTATGCAACTGGAAGATGGGAGGGTACTGGGGGACAGGGCAGAGATCATTTCCTCCAGTACAGATGCGATAGATATGGAATTTGATGCTATCAATTTCAGGAGGGCAATCATCAGGGACCACTGTAACCAGCTTACGATGAAATGCAAGGGTGATTTCGGTGTGATTTTCAGGGTCTATGACGATGCAGTAGCCTACCGGTTCTTTACCGGCTTCAATAAAGAGGTGGTGGTCAGGAATGAAGAAGCCAATTTCAATTTTACCGATGATCACCAGGCTTTCATACCTTATATGTGGGATTACCGCGAAGGAAAGATCTTCAACTGTTCCTTCGAATCGCTTTATACCGAACAAAGGATCTCGCAGTTCCGTAAAGATTCCCTGGCATTCCTGCCGCTGCTTGTGGAT
>CAZILN010000372.1:0-5624 GCA_964540005.1 uncultured Bacteroidaceae bacterium
TGAAAGGTTTCCCAGATCGGTAATATCCTGTGAGGTAATATCTGAAAGTTCAGTGGCACTGTGACTCGATAAATCGGTAATATCAGTTGGTTTGTTCAGGATCTGTGCATCTCCCGATGAAGCATTCCAGTCAGCGTTTACGTTAATTTCCGCTCCATCTTCTATACCATCCAGTTTTGAGGCCAGGGCAGCTGTCATCAATCCTTTTTGAGTACCAGTTGCATCCTGGATGTCGTCAGTCCTGTCGGTATGACTGGCTGCATGAGATGTCGGCGTCCTGACATCCGACAGTCTGGCATCGTTGCCCTCGGTAACAGTTCCGGTACTGCTGCCAAAATCCTTATTAAATGCTGTATTTTTAGTAAAAGCAGGTTCATAGCTACCAAAATCACTGATCTGGCTTTCTGTTATCGATATCCCGGTGGATTTGTCCCAGTCTGTGAAAACCGGATCGGTTTCATCATAGGTTCCTGTTATGGTGTCTGTTGTTTTGGCACGCAGGGCATAGGGCACACTGAGTAATTGGGTGGTTCCTGTAATGGAATAACTTGTACCACCCCCAGGGTCGGTCTCGGTTTTCAGAAAATAAGGTCCATCTGTCCAGTCAATCGCAGAAAAAACGCCCGACAAGACAGTACCTCCGCCAACCTCGAGAGCCACCAGCCCGTTATCATTGGTAACAGGTGTATGTGTTTCCACATACACGGCTGTGCCCGTTTCACTGCCCTGCAGGATGCTTATCTGCATGCCAATTGTGCTGTTTGTAACCAGGTTGTTATTGGCATCCCTGATGACCGCCTGGTAACTTATGCTATCGGGTGGTTGAGCGCGGAGGGTTGAAAGGGGGAAGATGAAAGTTAATAAAGTCAGGAAGCTTAAATGTTTAAATGTAATAGGGATGAGTTTAGCTGAATGATCAATTGCTTTCATGTTCTGGTTGATCTGTATGTTAGATAATCAATGTTCTAATTATGTAAGGAATCTGTATTATTTCACATGTAGGTACACAAAAAGTAACAAATCGATTTAGACTCATTTTGGGATATTTCTTATAGATTTCAGATGGATAATTGTCCAGACTTGAAGAAGGTAGTTTTTCATTTCACCGTGGTATAAATGAAAAAATAATCCCTTATACTAAATCAGGTCTTAATAACTCAGGCTGTTTGAGATCAATTTGAGAAGTGTGATTACTGGTGAGATTGTTTGTAATCCTGAGATTTACAGTATTGATTAGTAAAAATACGATTTTTCTGGATAAGAGTAAAGGAAAATTAAATCTAAATAAGAATAGGGAGATGAGGGAATCTTGATTCGATGGAAAATAAAAAAAATTTTCTACTAAGAAAATTCTGGCAGGATGAGATCAGCGATCAGGGAATAAAAGAAATAGTTATTCCCCTGATTCAAGCGGCAATTCAATCACAAAACACACCCCATCCCCGGTATTCCTGGCTTCGATATCTCCGGCATCCAGTTTTTCTTTTCGGGTGGAGATACCTGCAGTAATGGTGTCCAGGGTCTGAATTGCCTTCTGGCTGTTTTTATTAATGATGGCACTGCTGGCATGGGCCTGTCCGGGAACAACTGAACTGAATGGACGCATCGCTAGTATTCTAGATACAAGATACCTTGTATTTTAAATACAAGATGTGTATTTTCGTATAAAAAATTGCTATGATTACACGTGATATACTGATAAAAGTAATCAGAGACCAGGAAATGTTTATCAGTCCTGTTAGGATACTTAAAAGAGACAGGATCATTCCCGCAAAAACGAAGCAGGTACTTATAGTCTCGGGTGTCCGAAGGTGTGGGAAAAGTACCTTGTTACGTGATACAATAGGTCAGGTTCCAGGCTCATTATTTATAAGTTTTGAGGATCCCCGGCTTGAAGGATTTGAACCTGGAGATTTTATGAAGATCGAAGAAATAGCCAGGCAGGATCAAAAAACATATTTGATATTCGATGAAATACAGAACGTAGATGGTTGGGAGAAATATGTACGATTTGCTCATGACAAAGGTATTTCAGTATATATAACCGGTTCTAATGCCAGTATGCTTAGTCGTGAACTGGGTACACGCCTGACAGGCAGATATACTCAAACAGAACTGTTCCCTTTCAGTTACCATGAATTCTTAGGTTTGACTCAACTATCCCCTGGGGGAGAGAGTTTTAGGCAATATCTGCATGATGGCGGATTCCCTGAATATTTACAGGAGAAAGATTCGGATTATCTCAGACAGTTATTAACAGACATTATTATCAGGGATATTGCTGTGCGCAGGAATATCCGTAATGAACACACCCTTATTAAGATGGCTGTTCATTTATTAAGTAATACAGGTAAAGAATTTAGCTATAATAATATTACCCGGATACTTGAGATCAATTCAGTCAGATCTACTATTGATTATTGTGATTACCTGAGGGAAAGTTATTTGATAGATATAATTCCCGTATTTGCGGCTTCTGTAAAGAAACAAATAGCCAATCCAAAGAAGGCTTATTGTATTGATACAGGGCTGGCACGTGCCAGTAGTTTATCATTCAGTGAAGGTAAGGGGCGAATTTTGGAAAATGCCGTATACCTGCATTTAAGGCGCAATTACAAAGACATTATGTATTATAAAGACGCAAAATCAGAATGCGATTTTCTCATTCGCCAGGATAATAAAATTCTGTTTGCTGTTCAGTCCTGCTGGCATATCGATGAAGATAATATGCAGAGGGAATTGCACGGTATTAAAAGTGCAATGCATCAATCAGGGGCCGGGGAAGCCGTTATAGTAACCTTCGATCAGGAAGACGAATTGGATGGTATTAAATTAATACCTGCATGGAAATGGATGAGATAGGACATTTTCAGAATGTTGAAAACACACTATCCCAATCCAAGGAAGCGCATATCGGAAATTCACCTATCCCCAAACCCATACCGGCATTTCGGGAAAGTCCCCATACACCAGTATGTCGAAGACAGCATGGGCCAGGACAGCCGGGAGTACATTCCAGCTGAATTCGCGCAGGGATGCGGCAATCAGTCCGAAAACAAAGGTAAATATTACCAGCCTGTTGAAATCGATACCGGTGTCCGGTGCGAGTGATTTCAGTACCAGGTATTTGTAAAAGGTATGTGCAACAGCAGCGATAAAGACCGCAACACAGGGACCGAAGGAGCGGGCCCGTCCCTGCAGGTACCCCCTGAAAACAAGTTCTTCGGTCATCCCGATAAGCGGGGATACAAAGGCTATGAACGTCAGGGTGCCCGGAAGCAAGGGCCATCTTGCATACAACCTGTAAGCTGTTGCCGCAGCAAGGCCGGTGATCAACCCAGCAAGGATCCAGGTCCAGGCAGGCGATTTATTGTTAAACCTGCTTAGGCCCAGTACGGATGGTACAGATGGAGCGCGAAAAACAGTAATGAGTATGATCAGGCCACTAAAAAAAAGGCCGGCAAGTGCGATATAAAACCTTAAGCCATCGCGGTGAATAAAGCCTGCAAACACGGCCATTCCCGCCAGGAAAATAATAATCTCCGCAATCAGCAGCGATTTATTGTGTCCTGACCTGAACATCCCGGAATCGGCCTGCCCGGTCTGATACATACTATTTCTTTATTAACCGCCGGAAGGCTGCTGCCGCCAGGACAACAGGCAGCAGAAGCAGTATCCAGCCCGAACCCATGCAGAATCCGCCACCGGGGACAATACGTGTCCCGGGAAGGGCAGTCATCAGCTGTGATAATTCAGGACCGGGACCGGTATCTTCAAAATGACCCTCGTCGATAACAATGAGTTCAACGGATGTTAATTGGCTCAGGGCATCAAAATCTATTTCATTCTGGGCTATTGAAAGAGAGATCAGTCCATCAAGTTCTGCAAGGGGGGACAGGTCGGTTATCTCTTCACACTCAATAAGTTCGACAGCCTGCAGGGAGCTGTGACGGGCCAGGATCTGTGAAAAATCAGACTGGCTGATAGAGGGTGGAAAGGAGAGGAATTGCAACATAGGAAGCTGATCCAGTACCGAAAGCTCTGTCAGTGTATCACATGCGAGCAGGCTTAACTGCCTGAGCCGGGTGAATCCGCTCAGAGATGAAATATCAGTCAGATTATCACAATCAATAAGGGCCAGGCTCCGGAGTCCGGGTAAAACCTCAATTTCTGATAATGATCCCAGTTCCGAGTTAACCAGGCTTAATGATCTGAGATTCACTATCTTTTCGAAATGAATGGGATTGGATTCCCCGGGTATCCAGTTCTCAATTATAAGCGACTGTAAAACCGGAAGCTTGTACAGCAGGTCATAATCAAGCTGGCTCTCGTGGCTGAAAATCAGGATTTCCAGCTTGCTCAGGTTAGAAAGGTGGCTTTCATTCAGCATATTCTCCCCTAATTCAGGCAGGAACAGCCAGGTCGGATTAAACAGGGAGAGTGTCCTGGCAAATAATTCCGCATCATCAATGTCATCGACGAATAATCCAACAGATGGATTAATACCGGCTATCTCCTCCAGTACATCAAAATTATCCCTGATAATTGAGCCGCTGATATTTAATGCCCTCAGGTCAGCCAGAGCCTCCAGATCTTTATCATTCTTCCAGTCAGCAACATCATCTTCATCGGATAAGGACAGGGTATGTAATTTTCCGTTCATATCTGCCCTGAACAGTGTGGATGTATCCGTTTTTATGTCAAGGTGGTTTCCGTCAGATTTCTTGTATCTGAATATCAGCGGATTATCTGATTCACTGAAGAGGTAGAGGAGGTCGCCTTCAGAAACCAGCATGGCTGTGGTATCTCCTGGTTCGGCCATTGATCCGAAACTGAAATGTGTTCTTGACAGGTTGTTTCCGAAACCACTTCCGGTGAGTGTAATGATCCTGTAGCTCTCTTTACCTCCAGTGCATTGCCAGAAACTGTACCCGATAATAAGCACAGACAGCATAGCCATTATGAGAAATGGAAAGCGTTGGTTTTTCATTTTTGATGGTTTAGGTATGGTTTGTTTGTTAATAAACTTAAAAATTACAAAATATATTGAGCGGGTTCATTTTTTTCTGTATTTTTTTCTGAAATATCTACAGTGGAAAATGGAATTTGAAGAATTACTGCATCTGTCACGGGCTTACCTGGACGAGCAGATCAAGATCTGTAATACTGCTTACGGATTGGATAAGTGTAACAGGATGGATTATGAGCAGGAGACAGGGAAGATGATCTTCTCCTCACTTGCCACTCCGAAGATAATAAGCACATTTCAGATTGCAGGTTCCGTCTCTGCCCGGTCTGGAACCTGGTTATGGTCCTGGGATAATCCTTACCTGCTGGATAATGTGGTGGAAGGAATGTGGAAGGTAAAAGAATTAGGGGAGGAGCATCATATATATAAGCTGGTGGAGCCCAGATGGGAAGCCACAGAAGACCAGGGATGGGATATGACCGCTATAACAGCTTATATCCTGAAGGCGAAAGGGGCCTATAAGTTTCCCTCAGACAAGATTATGACATTTGCTGTTTTCACAGGTATCCGGACAGTGTTGTGATCTGTTTATTTCAACTGCTGACCCCCTTTACTTCACCTTCATGTCGAGCTGCCAGAACATGAAGCTGAGGGC
>CAZILN010000373.1:0-5008 GCA_964540005.1 uncultured Bacteroidaceae bacterium
TTCAAGAAGGAATACGATGAGATTTTCGGGAAAAAATCTTTGAAGGGATTTGAGCTAATGTATGAAAAATACCTGACAAAAAGCATAAAAATACAGGCGTCAAACACCTACCTGGATTCCGATGAACTGGTTAACGAAAAACTGCCGGTTGATTCTGATAATTCCTTTAACTATTTCATCAGGATGTCTATTAACTACATGAGTTTAAAATACTTCAACATTGGCCTTAGCTGTTTGTTCAGGCCCGGAAAGCATTACACACCCATCGCATCTGCAGCTTATAATGAATACCTTGGATTTTATGAGCCGGTATACAGCAGCCAGATCAATTCGGCACAGTATGATCATTATAACACTGTCAATATCGCTATAAATAAAATCTGGTCTGTGAGGGACAAACAGTTAATCGGATTTCTCTCGATCTCGAACCTGCTGGACTCCGGCAATCAACGAAGCATTGTCTATAACAGAAATTATTCAGATCATTCCTATGATTACTACCAGAGAAGAATGATATACTTTGGAATTGTATTATAGCTGAGGAATTGCCTAGGAATCCCTGATCCAGTTGACAAGGCCTTTTTTCTCTATGACCTCTTTCAGTTTGGGAGGTAAGGGGGCAAATGGGTACTGCCGGTCATCCGCCAGGATCAGGCCTTTTTCCAGGTCAATGTTCACAGCCGTACCCGGTGTAAAATTTTCGACGAACTCCCTGTGAACGATAAGTACGAGTCCCTGGTTAATGGCAGAACGGAAAAATATGCGGTTGACGGATTTCACGATTACCGCAGAGATACCGATGTGAGCTAGTCCGACCGCCGGGTGTTCCCGTGAGGAGCCGCAGCCAAAATTATCCCCGGCAACAATGATATCACCTGCCGCTGCATTATCGGAAAAACCTGCGTCAAAGCCCTTGAACAGGTGGGGAATGATGGCTTCAGGATCCGAACTCAGCACCTTATAGGTAAGATCCCCTGCAAACATCTGGTCGGTGTTCAGGTTATCTATGTCCGCATAGTTCCATACCCTGCCTGTTTTTCGGTTCTCTCCTGCAGGTATTTCAATCAAGGCAGGTTTGGATTTTTGTCCGGTACGAAAGAACGGATACGATTCCGGTCCCTGGCCGGAACCGGACCGAAGACGGGCCTCCTCTTCATTGCCGGGGAAATCGTCCGGCAGGCTTATTTCACCCCTCAGGGCAGACTGTGCTACCGTGGCAGGTGATGCCAGGTAGATCTCTGCGTTCTTATTACCCATCCTGCCGAGGAAATTCCTGTTGGCAGTAGAGATCACGGTATAACCATCTGCAGGAATACCCTGGCCGGTTCCCAGGCATGGGCCGCAACTGGAACTCAGGACATTTGCCCCTGACCGGATCAGGGTGCTGATGATCCCTTCCTCAACGGCCCGGAGATAGATCTCCCTGGAAGCCGGAACCACAAGCAACTGGAAGTGCGGGGCAACAGTTTTGTCCTTAAGTACTCCGGCAGCAATTCGTAAATCTTCAATCCTTCCGTTCGTGCAGGTACCAATCAGTCCCTGCTGCACTTTTTTACCGGCAACCTGCTTTACCGGTACTATATTGTCAACCTGATGCGGGGCCGCTGCCAGAGGTATTATTTCAGACAGGTCGATGTCAAGCTCCCGTGCATAAACCGCCCCCTCATCTGCCCAAATACCGTCTGAACCATCACTTTCGAGGAAGTCCGAAAGGACCCTGTCAGATGGAAATACAGCATTCTTCGCACCCATCTCCGAAGCCAGGTTGGCAATGCACATCCGGTCGGATATACTCAGGCTTCTAACACCTTCACCGTGATATTCTATTGACATATAATTGGCTCCTGCCGATCCTATCATGCCGATGATCCACAGGGACAGGTCCTTGGCATATACTCCATGCCTCAGTGATCCCTTTAGTATGATCTTCATGCTTTCAGGTACCCGGAACCAGGTCTCTCCCCTTCGCCACAGCCCGGCTGTTTCAGTACGGTCAACACCGGCTGCCAGGGTATTGAAGGCACCGGCCGTACAGGTATGGCTGTCGCTGCCGACAACCAGCATTCCCGGCCTGGCATGGTATGACATGATCTGGTGGCAGATCCCCCGCCCGGCATCATAGAATTTGCTTACATCCTGTGCATCTGCGAAATCCCTTATCAGCTGATAGTCGGTGGCAAGCTTCGCACTGGTTGGGGGTGCATTGTGATCCAGGACAATCAACAGGCGGTCCGGATCAAGCACCTTCTCTCCGGCCATCTTCTCAAAGGTTTTTTTGATGCTGGCTGTATTATCGTGCGACAGCACCAGGTCAGGTTCTCGAAAGACGATCGAACCTGCCGGGGCCCCGAGGATTTTCTCAACAAAAGTTTGTGGTCCGGGCACCTGTCAGTAAGTTTCAGTTAGTAAGTTTCAGTTGTTACTACATCAGCATGATACCGGTCCGCCTGCAATGCTCCACCATTTCTCCGGGCCAGATGCTGGCCTGGACTTCCCCGATATGAGCCTTGCGAAGGAAATACATACAGAGCCTTGACTGTCCTATTCCCCCGCCTATGCATTCGGGGAATTCACCGTTCAGGAGCCTGCGGTGAAACAACAGCTCTTTCCGGTCTTCAAATCCCTTGATGCTGAGCTGGCTTAGCATGGCTTCCCTGTCCACCCTGATCCCCATGGAAGACAGCTCAAAAGCTATCTCCAGCACCGGGTTCCAGATGAGGATATCCCCGTTCAGGCCATGCCGGCTTTTACCGGTATCAGTCACCCAGTCATCATAATCCGGGGCCCTTCCATCGTGTGGTTTCCCGTCTCCAAGATCATGCCCAATCCCGATAATGAATACCGCCCCGTATTTTTTGCAAACCTCCACCTCGCGCTCCTTAGGTTTCATGCCGGGGTACATTTCGTACAGTTCTTCGGAATGGATAAAGTGGATGTCATCAGGCAGAAGCGGAGTAATGTCCGGATAGGATTCATATACTATAAATTCTGTTCGCTTGATAACGGTATAGATCTGCCTGACGATCTGTTTGAGAAATTCCAGGGTCCTTTCCTGAGGTGCAACAATTCGTTCCCAGTCCCACTGATCCACATATATGGAATGGATGTTATCGAGTTCCTCATCGGGCCTTAGTGCATTCATATCCGTATAAATTCCGTATCCCATGGCTATGCCGTAATCAGCCAGGATCATACGTTTCCACTTGGCAAGGGAATGCACTACTTCGGCCGTCGCCTCGTCCATATCCTTTATATTAAATGACACCGGGCGTTCAATGCCGTTCAAATCATCATTAATTCCTGTTCCCCGTAAAACAAACAGGGGAGCGGTTACCCGTCTCAGCCGAAGCTCTGAAGCCAGGCTCAGCTCAAAGAAATCCTTTACCAGCTTGATGGCTTTTTCTGTTTCTTTAAGGTTCAGGACAGACTTATAGCCTGCCGGAATGTTTAATCTCATATCTTTTTATTTTAATCAGAAAAGGCCTCCGTTCTGGTAGATTTCCATCTGCACTTCTGAAAAAGGCTTTGCCTGAATGGTTATTTTTTTTGACAGGTTGATAATGCTGCCTGTTTCCAGGTTTACCTGGAGCTCATCTGTGTTTTCAAGCTGTAATTGTTCCAGCTGGTCGGCGACCAGGATTGCCAGGGCGGCATTAATGGCATTCCTCTCATAGATCGCCCCGAAAGACGGGGCAATGATGCACCTGATCCCGAGCGATATGAAACAATCGACTGCCTGCTGACGTGAACTTCCGGCTCCAAAGTTCTTCCCGGTAACAAGTATATCCCCCTCGCCTGCCCTCTCAGGGAAATCCTCATACCCGGGCAGGTTCCCAAATGTATGCTTCCTCATTTCAAGAGGATCAGTAATGGTAAGGTGCCGGTTATGAAATATCATATCAGTATCAATATTGTCCTCAGGAATGTACCAGGCCTTACCGGTGAAAACAACCGGTTTGCCAGGAGATTCCCTTTCATCCGCCTTAAGTTCTTCAATAGCCTTAGCCTTTTGGTCAGATTTTGCCTTAGCCTCATTGTCATTATAGATCCGGTCCGGGTTAAAGACATAGGGTGTATCGGGAATCTGGTCCGCCGAAGTAATATAGCCCGCTACAGCCGATGCAGCTATTATTTCCGGTGATGCCAGGTACACATCCCCCAATCCCTGCTTACCAGGAAAGTTGCGGTTACCCGATGAGACAGTTACTTCTCCCGGACCGTTCTGTCCTACCTGTCCCGAGGCACATCCTGCACAACCCGGATTGGAGACCATGGCCCTGGCTTCCTTGAATATTTCCATCAATCCTTCCTCCAGGCACATGTTCCATATCCTGTCGGTACAGGGTACTATCTTCAGCACTACCCCCGGGGCTACCTTCCTGCCTTTCAGGACCCTGGCAGCATCCCGCATATCCTGCAGGCGCCCGTTGGTGCAGCTGCCTATGAAGGCGGAATCTATTTTGGTCCCCCTGACCTGGTCAACCGGAACGGCATTATGGGGCTTACCGGGTAATGAAACCATGGACAGGAAATCCCCGGCATCCAGCTCATAAATGGCCGCAAAGTTTGCATCCCCGTCGGAAGCCAGTGCTTCTGCCTTCTGGCAGATCCTTGATTCACAATACCTGATTACATCAGCATTGGGCGGGAAAAGTATGGTGACCGCTCCCATTTCAGTGGCCATAGAGGCAATGGTTATCCTGTCATCAAGTCCAAGCTCATCAATCGCCTTACCCGTGATTTCAACGGCCATACCAAGTAAGCTGCTGGCTCCGAATCTCGACAGGAGGTTTAGTACAATATCCTTGGCCGATAGATCTTCAGGGAACCGGCCCTTAATAAGCAGGCTGACAGTCTCAGGTACCTTGAACCATACCCTGCCCTTACTCCATACTGCAGCAATATCCTTATCGCCCATGCCCTGTCCGAAAGCCCCGATAGCCCCAAGGATGTTTGCATGAGAATCGGTGGACACGGCAGTGGAGCCCGGATAGGCCAGTCCTTCCTC
>CAZILN010000374.1:0-9783 GCA_964540005.1 uncultured Bacteroidaceae bacterium
ATATTCTCCTTTCAATCTCAAAAGAAGTTCAGCTATGGAAGGTTTTCCGATGTTGAAAACAAAATAATTGAAGACTGGCAAGGTCTGGTCAGAACCAAACCCGCCTATAAACGTGAGAACCAGCTTATACTGCCATCAAACCCTACCTATTGGAATGATGCGGGCATAAAGGATTATTTAACAGAAAATGCATCAAGCTTAAAACCGGTAGAAGGCATTTATGAACGGATCAGATTAAGTTTTGAAGACTTATCGGGTGGTAAATATATGGTAGGCATTATTAAAAATCCCGATGCTGATGGATTTCTTATTATTTATCTGTCAGGGGCAAGAAACCACCAGGATTGGAGAACCGGGGAGATAAAGGGTACGCTGCAAAAAACCTCTACTTCCGGTTTTTACACGGTTGGCTGGATAGCAAGGGATAAATCATATTACGAAGATGTTTATTGTACTTTGGATGAGGTCGGGGTAAGTATTTTCTCAAGCGGTATCATACCCTTATCATACAAGTTCATAAAAGTATTCCCAAGCACGGACTGAAGTTTTCGCCTGACAGGTGATAAACATTATGCAGAATAGCTGGTTCTCAAAAGCTATTGTATGCCTCATTTTTTCTATCTTTCCGGCGATGAATTGAGTAATTATCTTTTATTCTTAAGCTAAACCTTATGGATAAAAAAAAGATAATCAGTATAAAAGACCTTGGTTTTCAGCGGGGAACGAATAATCCCTTTCTTTTTTGTGTGCATCAGCACCAAATTTGGGAATGGCCATGGCCCCGTCCAGCTATGGTACATGAACGCTCCCGTGAAGACAGGTAAGTAATCTAACAGTCGTTCTCATGAAACTTGCAACTGTAGATTTTATTATTCTCATAGTTTTTTTCAGCATCGTCCTGCTTATAGGTTATACCGCATCTAAAAAGGCAGGCAAAGATACTTCGGAGTTCTTTCTTGGAGGCCGCGGCATGCCCTGGTGGCTGCTGGGCATATCCATGGTGGCCTGTACCTTCTCCGCCGATACCCCAAACCTGGTAACCGGGTTTGTACGGGAAGACGGGGTTGCCAAAAACTGGGCCTGGTGGGCCTTCCTTATTACTGGGATGGTAACGGTATTTATTTATGCCCGCTTGTGGCGCCGGTCCAATGTCATGACCGACCTTGAGTTCTATGAGATCCGCTACAGCGGCAAGGCCGCCTCCTTCCTGCGTGGTTTTAGGGCCGTCTACCTTGGGATCTTTTTCAATACCCTGATAATGGGTACGGTAACACTGGCTGCCATTAAGATAGGGGATGTGATGTTTGGCATTGAGCCCTGGATAACAGTAGTCTCTGCTTCGGTTATTGTGGTGATATATGCAGGAATGGGCGGACTCCGGGGAGTGGTCTGGGCGGATTTCTTCCAGTATTCCATTGCCATGTTCGGTGCGGTGCTGGCAGCCATAGTGGCGGTCAAACAGCCTGAGGTTCAGGCCATAGGCGGATTGCAGGGCATACTCGAACAGATGGGGGACAAGACAGACTTCCTTCCCAGATTATCGGACCCTTCCTATTATATTCCTTTACTTATAATACCGATTGCCGTACAATGGTGGGCCGTCTGGTATCCGGGAGCAGAACCCGGCGGGGGAGGGTATATTGCCCAGAGGATGCTGTCTGCCAAGAATGAAAAGAATGCCATAGGGGCCACCCTTCTTTTCAATTTTGCTCACTATGCCCTGCGTCCATGGCCCTGGATAATAGTTGCACTGGCATCGATAATCATCTATCCCGACCTGGATGCCATCAGGGCTGAGTTCCCGAATATTTCAGAGACTTACCTGAAAAACGACATAGCCTACCCGGTAATGCTGTCAAAATTGAGCAAAGGCTGGCTGGGATTGGTGGTTGCATCCATAATAGCAGCCTATATGTCGACCATAGGCACCCACCTGAACTGGGGATCATCCTACTTTGTGAATGATTTTTACCGGAGGTTCATCCGAAAGGGGGCCCCGGAGAAGGAACTGGTCCAAATGGGCAGGCTGACTACCCTGATACTAATGATAATAGCCGGAACTTTTGCCCTGACGTTCCTGAATAATGCTACCCAGGCTTTTGATATACTGCTGCTTTCCGGTGCCGGATCGGGTGCCATTTACCTCTTGCGCTGGTTCTGGTGGCGCATCAATGCATGGACCGAAATTGCAGCCATGTTTTTTGCTACCGTAGTGGCAGTGATCCTGGTATTCTTTGTAAAAGACGAATCTGTCGCAACAGCAGTACTGGATGCCTTTACGGTGAAGTTGCTGATCGCTGTGGCAGGAACAACTGTAGTCTGGCTGACAGCTACCTATATTACCCGTCCTGAAAGCAAGGATACACTATATAAATTCTACCAGTTAACGCATCCCGGCGGACCCGGCTGGAAGAAAATTTTATATGGAGCACAGCAGGAAGGATTACAAATTAATATAATGGAAGAAGGCAAGGCCTGGGAAATGCCCAGGCAGCTATTACTTGTCTTCATAGGATGCGTGGTAGTATACAGCTCCCTGTTTGCAATAGGTAGTTTTGTATATAGCAATTTAATGAATGGAATAATTTTTGGAGTGGTGGCAGCAATTGGTACTGTAATGCTGTTTATCCTCCTGGATAAACTAAGAGTCGATGAGTGAGAACTAAAATAAAACCTGCAAAAATGAAAACAACCCGGAGTATTGTATTTTTTATCATACTAATTTCAATTGCTGTTTCCTGTAGTAGTAAAATAAACAAGCTGCAGGTCAGCAGTCCGGATGGAAAAATCACCCTTTCACTGTTTCTCTGTGCTGAAAATAGTATTAAATATTATGTTACTGTCCAGGAAGGAGAAGAATCCGTTGAGCTTATTGAATCTTCTCCTATGGGTATCAAAAGGGTGGATACAGAGTTTGTATCCGGACTCAAACTCAAATCTGCCGGTAAAACCAGGGAGGTACAGGAAACTTATACCATGGTTTCCGGTACCAATTCTGAGTACAGCTATCAGGCCAATGAAAGGATATTTGAATTTAAGAACAAGAAGGGGAACATGCTTCAGGTACATTGTAGGGCGTATAATGACGGAGTAGCCTTCAGATATGTCTTCCCGGAGAAAGTAAAAGGACAGTTCGAAGTGACGGGAGAAACTACCGGGTTTAATCTTCCCATGGAAGGAAAGACATGGTTACAGCCTTACGATAGCCTTTCAACCTGGTCCCCTGCCTATGAGCGTTCCTTTGTAAACAAGGCAAATATCGGGATTACTGCATCGGCTAACTGTAACGGCTGGGCGTTCCCGATGCTTTTTGAAACTCTCGGTTACTGGGTTTTTATTTCTGAAGCCGGATTGGATACCTCCTACTGTGGATCCCACCTCGAAGCCGAGGCACTTGACGGATTATACAGCATCCGTTTTCCCGAAAAAGATGAAGCTGATAACTATTTTAAGCAAAACCCGGTGTCGGGTTTACCATGGCATATGCCCTGGAGGTTTATCCTGATCAGCCAGGACCTTCAGGACGTATTTAACTCATCACGTGTCAACGATCTGTCTGCGCCCCCGGTGCTGGAGGATACCGGCTGGATATATCCGGGTATTGCATCCTGGAGCTGGTGGTCAGATGGGGAAAGCCCGGGGGATTTCGAATCACAAAAGGCATTTGTGGATTTTGCAGCCCGGATGGGATTCGAGTATTGCCTGATAGATGAAGGATGGCACGAAATGGAAGGAGGCAATATCTCTCAGCTGGTAGAGTATGCAGATCAGAAAGGAGTGGGTATCCTGTTATGGTATGATTCAGGCGGCCGTGTAGAATATGCAAAAGAGGAGCAGAGAAAAATTATGTTCAATCCGGAAACCCGGTCGGCTGAAATGAAAAAAATTGCTGAAATGGGAGTAAAGGGGATCAAGGTGGATTTCTTCCATAGTGAGAAGCAGGGAATGATAAAGCATTATCATAACATACTCAAGGATGCTGCTGAACATAAACTAATGGTGAATTTTCATGGCTGCACCTTGCCCAGGGGCTGGTCCAGGACCTATCCGCATCTGATGACCATGGAAGCTGTCAGGGGAGAAGAAAACTATCGGTATAATGAGGATTTTCCACTGTACGCACCTGTGCATAACACCATAATTCCCTTTACCAGGAATGTGGCCGGCCCGATGGATTATACACCCGTGGTACTATCAGACAGCGAGTATCCTCATTTAACATCAGTGGCCCATGAGTTAGCCCTGGCTGTGGTATTTTCTTCAGGAATAGTGCATCTGGCTGATCATTATAAAATGTATGAGTCCCTGCCTGAACCTGCTAAGGAATACCTGGAACAAATTCCCGCAAGCTGGGATGAATCAATTCTGCTTACAGGGTATCCGGGCTCATATGTAGTCGTGGCGAGAAGAAAAGGCGAAAAATGGTTCATTGCCGGGATTAACGGAGAAGGCAGGAACAAAATTGCCAGTTTCAATTTTCGTTTTATGAGTGATACCACTTACAGGTATATCCTTTTAACAGATGGCCGGAGCCGCAACTTTGTTCAGACACAGAAGGGTATTATTACACCTGACAGGAGTTCGGATCTGAATATGAACCCCTGGGGTGGCTTTACTTCCGTCCTGATACCCGTGGAAGAATAAGTGCCTTACCTGCTCCGGATAAGCAGGGGTGTCATCAATCAGAAGGAGGCAGCCACATGTCCTGGGGAGTCAGGCCGCACTCCGTGATCATAGAAATGGAGTAATCCATCCTGCCAAGGTCATTGGGACCTCCGTTGTTGGTCCCGAAAGTGAATTTTACGCCGGCTTCTTTGGCCCGTTTAATAAAGGCGGTACTCGGGATATTCCTGGCATTGTTGATTTCAAGGGCTATCTGGTTATCAACAAGGGCCTTAATTACCCGGTCCATTCGTTCCGGTGTCCACAATTCATCATACATCTCAGCTATCTCATCAGGGAGGTAAGTAGGATTGACATGGATGTCAATGGGCTCATTAGCCAGAATGCTTTCAATATTCTCCACCAGCTGGTCCATGAAATCCTGCGGATCTCCTACCTCGGTTTCTTCCTTGATCCACAACCTCATTCTTTTGCCATTGTTGTTAGTCCATGTCATAGCATCGGTGAACACATAGTCAGCCTGGTTTACCACTTCCTGTGAAAACATATCCATCCATTCCCGGCCTTCGGCCTGAACGGCAAACCATGTCTGAGGCGGCTTATCATAATTGTCAATGTATTCCTGCAGCTCTGCATCCGTTTCAAATCCCATTTTCAATCCGCAGTTTACAGCAAAACCATAGGTAAAACCGTATTTACGGGCATTGGTAAGAGCGGCCTCCATAGTAAGTCCCCTTTTCAGGTGAACATGGAGGTCAACCAGGGGAAAGTTCTGGCTGGCAAGATCAACCAGTTGCTTTTCAAACTCAGAATCATCGAGAGGTTCACCAGGCGTGGGCAGGTCATCAGGAAGGGTCTTGACTTTGATATTCTTATAATAAACAACTGATCCCGGATCATGGCACTGTAAGGCAAAGGTGCCGGAAGATAGCAGGCGGCCTGTCATGCCCTGGGGACGGTAGGTCCCTTCGGGTTCTGTATATTCACATATGAGTGCCCCGTTAATATAGGTCCGGATGGTTTTTCCCTGTACGACGATACGATAGTTAAACCATTCGTTATCAGGCACGGGAGATTTCCATGAATTCCTGATGGCATATATGCTCCCTGTCATCTTGTGTTCCACATAGGCGCCCGGTTCGGTGTCAGGTTGTGAGTTAATGACCTGGCACTCGTAGCCTTGTGAAGGCCAGTCTCCTTCCTGAAACTTGGTATGAAGATATATTCCTGAATTGGCTCCCGGAGAAGTTTTTACATCTGCCATAAATTCAAAATTCTTAAAATTATGGTCGCTGACTTCTCCCACATAGTATAAATGTGAGCGTGGACCTGCAGTGACAAGGGCACCCTCCTCGATTTTCCAGGAATCAGAATTCTCTGAAGCTTTCCAGCCGTCAAGGCTCTTGCCATCGAATAAAGAGATCCAGTCGTTTGACTGGCATCCGGTTACAATGAATACAAGAATAAATGAGGCAAAGATTAAGGATGATCGCATGATTTCTTTTTTTTGTTTGATAAAAATAAGGATACACCGGGTTAAAACCATTTTTTTCTTCGGAAATAAATAAAAAAACCGCTCAGTACGGAGATGATTATAATCCAGAAGAACAGATATCCCCATTGCCACTCAAGCTCGGGTATTATTTTAAAATTCATGCCATATACACCGGCAACAAAGGAAAGCGGTATGAACATTGAGGCAAAGACGGTCAGTATCTTCATAATATCATTTGCCTTGTTTGACATACTCGCATTGTAGGTATTCATTTGATCGTTAAGCAGTGAGATATATGTTTCTATGGTCTCATGGGCTAAAATGACGTGATCGTTTAAATCAATAAAAAAGCTCCTGGTGTTATCCTGTATCAGTTCACTTTCAGTTTTGTTCAGTTTATCAGAAATTTCCCTGACAGGCCGGATCAATTTTCTCAGGTAATTCATTTCGGTTTTATAATGGAACAATTTTTCGGCAGTAGCTGAAGAATGACTGAACAGTACTTCATCCTCCAGATTTTCAATATGTTCTCCTATGTCCCCGATAATTTCAATATACCTGTCAATGACCGTATCCATCAGGTTGTAAGCCAGGTAATCAGGCCCTACATTCCTGATACGTCCTTTCTTTTTGCGTATGCGGTCCCTTATCGGATCAAAATGTGTCCCTATGCGTTCCTGCAGGGTGATGACAAATCCAGGACCAATAAGAATTGATAATTGCTCCGAGATCAGTTTGTTCTGTTCCTTACCCGGAATAATAAATTTCATCAGGATTATGATCAGATCATCCTCTTCTTCAAACTTGGGACGATGATCTGAATTCATGATGTCCTCCATGAGCAGAGGATGCAGATATAAAACTGAACCAAAATGTTCAATCACTTTTTCCTCATGTATCCCGTCAATATTAAGCCAGGTTACAGATGGGCTCTGTAAATATTTAATTGCTTCTTCTATGGACTGGCATTCTTTTTCTTCAAGCTTATCTGCGTCGTATTCCATGATCCGGATCCGTGGCTCTTCCATCTTCTGGTCCCCGATAAAGATCAGCGATCCGGGGATTTCTCCTTTTGCTTTTAATCGGGTTTTAATAAATCTTGGCATATTATAAATAATTATTGTCCTGTTCGTGCTATAACAGTGATTGTTAAAATTAAGAAGTATTCATTAATAAATTATATTAGCTGGCTGATTTTATAGTGTTAAGAAGAATTTCCCGTGTATAACAGGAAAAATCACACAATATTCCTTTATGAATCAACGTTTTATTAGTAGAAAGGCTCGCAAAAAATCAACAATATTGTAGTTGCCTGTTGCCTTTCAGCATATAATTAATTAACTTTATGAGCTCCTAAAAAAATCATAGCAAAAATGGAAATAAAAAAGTCGAAAAAGGCCGATCTGGAAAATAAGAAAGGAATCTTTTTCCAGCTTGGCATGGTTGTAGTCCTGGCAATCACACTGATAGCCTTTGAATGGACTAGTAAACCGGACAGGTCGAATTCTCTGGGAGAGCTGGCAGATATGGATCTGGAAGAGGAAATCATACCCATTACCAGGCAGCAGGAAGTCAAACCTCCACCGCCGCCTCCTCCTCCAAAAGTTACCGAGGTGCTGAACATCGTTGAAGATGATGTGGAGATTGAAGATGAATTGATCATTGATGACGCCGAATCAGACCAGAACATGGAAATCGAGATCGTCGAATTCGAGGAAGAAGAGGAAGTAGCCGAGGAAGAAGTGTTCTTTATCGTTGAGGACATGCCCAATTTCCAGGGTCAGGGACAGGAAGGATTCAGGACATGGATAGCCAAGAACCTCAGGTATCCGGAAATTGCTGCTGAAAATGGTATTTCAGGAAAGGTATATGTCCAGTTTGCCGTGAACTCGAAAGGCAGTGTGGTCGATGCCGTTGTAGTAAGAGGTGTTGACCCGGCCCTGGATAAGGAAGCCATCAGGGTTGTAATGTCTTCTCCCAACTGGGCCCCGGGGAAGCAAAGGGGTAAAGCTGTGAAGGTACAGTTTACCTTCCCCATTAACTTTGTACTTCAGTAAATAGCTATAAATAAATATTCTAAGGCCGTCTCATAACTAACTTTGAGACGGCTATTTTTTTGTATTAAAAATGATATTATAACGCTGCTGCATATTTTGCTTCACAAAAAACGCTAAGGCGGCTTTTATAATACATTTTTCTTAGATTATAAGTTAATGCGAGTAATCCAGCCTCTCTTTCCACTTTGTCCATCCCTCTAAGCATAAACCTTCTGAAGTTACGGTTGTTCTTTTGAAATGGTTTTATAGTGGATCGGTTTTGGATAAACTCTTGCGATTCCCAATTAGTTCTTCCTGGGCAACCTGTTCAGTAAAGGCCCAGAGTTCTTTAAGTTGCTGTTTAATCCTCACTTTGCTTTTCTTGATGGCATGACCCCATACAAATGTGTATCGATTGGCTTTAGCTTCGATCTTAGTACCATCCAGGAAAACCTCTTTCAGAATACCTTTCAAACGATCACTCCTGAAACGATTTATAGTATTGTGGTCTGGATAGCTCATGTCACTGAGCCACATAAAATGAATGTTCTGATGTAGCGCCTGTTCTATCTTTCGGTTGGAGTACAGATTCGTCAGATACCCGTAGGTTAATACTTTCAACGTGTTTGATTTGATTAAAAAAGGCACCTGTCAAAATTTGTTCTTTAGAAAATTTTGAAGTGCTGTTTAATTAAAGCAAGTGAACGGGAAAAAAAGAAAGGGACTGCCTACTTTTGAGACAGCTCCTTTTTTTTGTATTTTAGGCACTAAATACCCCGATTATGAAAAAGCTGATCCAACTGTCTGTAGCCATACTCATCCTTTCATCATGTGCTTCATCGACCAAACTGATGCAGAAGGGACGATACGACGAGGCCATTAATAAAGCAGTTAAGAAACTGATGAAAAATCCAGGCAGCACTGATGATGCAAACGCACTCGACCGTTCCTATAAACTGGCCAATGATATTGATCATGACAGGATCAGATTCCTGAAGCAGGAAGGCAATCCGGATTCATGGGATGAGATACTGGTAAGGTATGACCGCCTAAAGAGCAGGCAGAACAGGGTAAAGCCTGTGATACCCCTGAATATCAACGGCCGGTCAGTTAATTATGTGATGGTGGATTACGATACAGAAATAATTAATGCAAAAGACAAAGCAGCTGAATTCTTCTATAACAACGGGATTGAACTTATGAAGCAGGGTACTAAGGAAGCTTACCGGCAGGCTCATGATGAATTATCCAGGGCCAGGGAATACCGGGCCGGACAGTTCCCCGATATTGATCAGCTGATAGAGGAGTCGGGATATAAGGGTATCAGCAGGGTACTGGTGGAAGTAAATAACATGACACATCTTCGCCTTCCACCGGAATTTGTCGACAACCTGCTCGAGATGAATACAGCCAGCCTGGAAAGTAAGTGGGTGGAGTATTACCTTAGGGATATGGACGAGTCAATAGACTATGATTATTATATTTTTGCCATCCTTGAGCGCATAGATGTTTCGCCTGAAAACGTCAGTGAAAGCGATAAGATGTATAAAAAAGAGGTAGAAGACGGGTTCGAATATGCACTCGATAAAAACGGGAATGTCAGGAAAGATACCTCGGGCAATGATATTA
>CAZILN010000375.1:0-18333 GCA_964540005.1 uncultured Bacteroidaceae bacterium
TGACAATAAATTATACTCTATAAGCAATGGAAATTGATTTCAGCAAGTATAAGATTATGCTCGTCGATGACGAGAAAGATGTTCTTGAGTTCATGAGCTACAATCTGAAAAAAGAAAATTTCCAGGTGCTTACCTGTAATAACGGAGAAGAAGCAATAGAAATGGCAAAAAAGTTCCGGCCTCATTTAATTCTTCTCGATATAATGATGCCTGAACTGGACGGGGTTGAAACTTGTGAGATTCTTAAAACCATACCGGAACTGAGGAATACCATAATAGCCTTCCTTTCTGCTTTGGGAGGAGATTTCTCTGTCATAGCAGGATTCGAGGCCGGGGCCGATGATTATATTACCAAACCCATTAAGCCTAAAGTCCTGATTAAGAAGATCACAGCCATGCTGAAACGATGGAGGGATTTTGATGATATAAGCGATAAGGATCAAAAGCTGGTTGTAAGCAATGATCTCGTTATCGACAGGGAGCGGTTTCTGGTTGTATTGAGGGGAAAGGACCTGTTTCTTCCCAAGAAAGAATTCGAACTACTGGAACTGCTCATTTCAAAACCGCAGAAAGTCTTTACCAGGGAGGAAATATATCATGCGATCTGGGGTGATAAGATCATTGTGGGTGACAGGACCATCGATGTGCATATCAGAAAACTGCGTGGTAAGATAGGCGAGGAATATATATACACCATTAAGGGAGTAGGCTACAAATTTGTAGATCCCAAAGAGGCTAAATAAACCGGGATTTCTCAAGGATCTTTATTCAGGGTCAGTTTACATGTTAAGGCTTAACGAAATGTTTTAGAAATTTTACTGTTTTCCCTGTTGTGAATCAGGAAGTCACGCTGAGCCTTTATCAACTTGACGGTACTCAATATCAGGTTTCTTGATTCGTTTAAAAATCCAAGATATAATATACTGTTCTTTGTTCCGGCCTCCTGCTTTTTAATTCTTTTTAACTGTTTGGTCCGAAGATCTTCAATAAATGTGACAACATCATTCTCCTTTTTCATGATTTTGTCAATATTTTCAAATTTCCCATCCTTCAGTAGTTTCAGGGTAGAATTAAAAAAGTCTGAGATCAATTCCCTGAAATGTCCCAGTTCCTTTTTCTGCTCATCAATCAACGGGGGGTGGTTGTTATCTATATATTCAAAAATTGGTTGGACACTGTTTGTCAGACTATATCCTATTTCACTCATATGGTCAATGACCTGGACATAATAATGACTCGTGTCAACATCGTCTTCCTTCAGTTTAATGATGGTTTTATGAATGCTGTTTTTTTCTTTTTTTATTTTCTGGTTAACATCTTTAACATCTTTAAGTGCTTTTTTAATTTTCTTTCTTTTTAATTCCGGATAACCGTCAATGATATGGTTATAGATACTGGAAATAGCACTGAAAGTATTTATAAGCTTTATATTACACGATTCAAGCACCGAGGCCCCTGAAAGTTCACCTTCGGGACTTTCCTGCAGGTCACGTAACATGGCATCATCTCTTTTTTTGTGAACGCGGTGAGTTTTATAGAATACAAGTATCACTACAGGAATGATCAAAGCAACTACGAATATCTGGCCCCAGTGAATCAGAAGGGCAATAATAAAGGATACAGCGAAAGCACAAAAAGCAGTAAAAAACCAGCCCCCAATTACAGTAACCACGCCGGACACTCTGTAAACAGCACTTTCGCGTCCCCAGGCCCCATCTGAGAGAGAGGTCCCCATAGCAACCATAAAAGTAACGTAGGTTGTGGATAAGGGCAGTTTTAAGGAAGTAGCAAATGATATCAGTATACTCGCAACTACAAGGTTCACAGAGGCTCTCACCAGGTCAAAGGATATACCTTCCTTTTGTTCTGTTTTTTTGAAGGGTTTCTGATCGAAACGTCTTTTCATAAAATGGTGAACTGATTGAGGTATTATCCGTTCAAGAATGTTGCTCATTCCTACCGTTCCGCGCACAATCCCCCGGGCCAGTAATGAAGATTCGAAGCGCTCATAACCTTCATCCTGACGACTGAGGTTTAATTCAGTGGCTGTGACAGAACGTGCCTTTTTTGAGGTCCATAAAGCAAGGACCATTATGGCACCGGCAATAAGCAGAAACAGTGTGGGAGTCTGAACCTTCCCCTGAAGGACTACCATCGCGATCTGTGAAGGATCCGTTGCAGCGGATGCCTGAAATGTTTTGAATGATTCGAGTCCGGCTAGTGGTACTCCGATAAAGTTTACCAGGTCATTTCCTGCGAATGCCATGGCTAGTGCAAAGGTTCCGACCAGCACAATAAATTTCAATATGTTGAACCTGAAGAACCAGTGCAGGACCTGAAGCAAGATAGTCCATCCTATGAAACTGAGACCAATTATCATAAATGAGTGTGCCTTAATCCATGCAACGGAATCCGCATTCATGAATGAGGACCCCTTGGCGCCTTTTACCAGGATGAAATAGGTAATGGCTGAAATGGCAACACCACCCCAGACAGCACCAAAATACTTATATGACCTGCGGATATCAAAGGAAAAAACCATCCTGATAAGGAATTGAATAATCATTCCAACAGTAAAGGCAATTATAACAGAAAGCAGAATTCCTGAAATAATCAGCAATGCCGAACTTGTGTTAATGTAAGTGCTCATTTCACCCCAGGAATCACCGGTTGAAAGGATCTTCATCATGGATATGGCAACTGCTGCTCCCAGCAATTCGAAAACTATCGAAACAGTAGTAGAAGTAGGTAATGCAAAGGTGTTGAAGAAGTCGAGCAGAAGGATATCGGTCACCATAACAGCAAGAAAAATGATCATTATCTCGCTGAACATGAACTGTTCGGGATGAAAGATGCCCTTCCTGGCCACTTCCATCATTCCGCTCGAAAATGTTGCTCCCACAAGTATACCAAGTGCAGCAATAAGCATGATGATTTTAAAGGGAGCTGCTTTGGAACCGATAGAAGAATTAAGGAAATTTACAGCGTCGTTGCTGACACCCACAACCAGGTCGGAGACTGCTAAAGCTATGAGTATGAAGACAATCAGCAGGTAGAAAAACTCCATATATTTATTTTACTCTTAAAGTTTGGTGTAAAAGTAAAGCCTATTTTTATTAATTCCGGATTTGGGTATTAAATTTACGTTAATCTCATCATATTTTTATGTAAATTCTTTTTTATTTCCCCTTAAATTTCAATTGATACCAATGTTTGTTGGGAGTGCTATCGGGATTGCTGGTTCACTATCACAGCCTCCTGCTTTACTGTCTCAGCTGATTTTCCGTTTTTCAGGTTATGCACAAGGAAGCTACCCTGGGCTTTTATCAGCTTGGCAGTATTAAGGAACAGATTTTTTGATTCGTTGAGAAATCCAAGATACAGTATACTGTTCTTTGTACTGGCCACCTGATTCTTAATTCGTTTTATCTGATTTTTCTGCAGGTTTTCTATTACATTGACAATATCATTTTCTTTCTTCAGAAATTTGTCCAGGTTATCGTAGTCGCTGATTTTTAATAATTTCAAAGTTGAATCGAAGAAATCCGAGGTCATTTTTCTGAACGTGTCCAACTCTCTGATTTGTTCTTCAGCTAAGGGGGGATGGTTGTTATCTATGTATTCAAATATCGGCATTGTACAATAGGTGAGGCAATGTCCGATTTCTCTCATATGATCAATAACCAGGAAATAAAAATGGCCTGTCTCAACATCATCATCCTTGAGTTTTATTATGGTTTTTTGAATACTGTTCTTTTCCTCTTTAAGGATTTGGTTTATCTCATGGATGTCTTTGAGGGCCTTTTTGATTTTCTTTCTCTTGAGCTCTGAATAACCGTCAAGGACCAGGTCGTAGATTTTCAGAACAGAGATGAAAGTTTTTATGATTTTATTATTGCATGATTCGAGAACACTTGCTCCGGTTATCTCACCTTCTGAACTTTCCTGCATGGCGAGATTAATGGCATCGTCTCTTTTTCGGTGCACGGAAGAGGATTTAATAAAAAGAAGGATAACAAGTGGAACAACTACCAAAACTGTGATCAAATGTCCCCAGTAAATTAGAAGGGCCATGACGAAGGCTAAGGTAAAAGCACACAGAGCCGTAAAGAACCATCCGGCGATGACGATTATCACTCCGGATACTCTGTAAACTGCGCTCTCACGGCCCCAGGCACCGTCTGCAAGAGAACTTCCCATGGCAACCATGAAGGTAACATAGGTCGTTGATAAGGGTAGCTTTAAGGAAGTAGCAAAAGAAATCAATGCACTTGCAACAACAAGTATTACAGAAGCTCGCACGAGGTCAAATGAGATACCCTCCTTTTGTTTTAATTTTTTATAAGGTTTCTGATCGAATCTTTTCTTAAGGAATTTTTTGAAAGAGATGGGCAAGGTTCTTTCAACAATACCGTTAAAATTCACTGTTCCACGAACAATCCTGCGAGCAAGCAAAGAAGATTCAAAACGTTCGAAACCTTCTTCCTGCCTGCTGAGATTTAAGGTCGTTGCGGTAACGGAACGTGCTTTTTTTGAGGTCCACAGGGCATATACCATGATCAAGCCTGAAACAAGCAGAAACAGGGTAGGAGTCCTCACGGCACCTTGCAGGTCAGACATAGCAAATAATGAAGGATCTGAAACTGAACTTGCCTGGAATAATCTGAAGGATTCGAGTCCTGCCAGCGGTACACCTATAAAATTAACCAGGTCATTCCCTGCAAATGCCATGGCAAGTGCAAAAGTTCCGACAAACACAATGAATCTGAAAATATTGAAACGGAAGAGCCAGTATAGAACCTGCAGGATGATGGTCCATCCAACAAAACTAATGCCAATGATCATAAAGGCATGTTCCTTTACCCATGCTATATTATCTGCAGTCAGGAAGGAGGACCCTTTGGCACCTTTGATTAGAATAAAGTAAGTAATGGCTGATATGGAGATGCCTCCCCAGATGGCACCGAAATACTTACCAGATTTCTGGAAATCGAATGAAAAAATCAGCCGAATAATGTATTGAATGATCATTCCTATGGTGAAAGCAATGACAACAGACAACAGGATTCCCGTAATTATCAGAAGTGCAGAGCTTGTGTTAATGTAATTACTCATTTCTGAGAAGGAGGCTCCGGTCTTCAGTATTTTCATCATAGTTACTGCCACAGCTGCTCCCAGAAGCCCAAAAACAATGGAAACGGTGGTAGAGGTCGGCATGGCAAAAGTGTTGAAAAAGTCAAGCAGGATGATGTTGGCCAACATAACGGCCAGAAAAATGACCATTATCTCACTGAACCAGAACATTCCAGGATGAAAGATACCCTTCCTGGCAACTTCCATCATTCCACTTGAGAAGGTAGCGCCAACAATAATACCTATGGCAGCAATGATCATTATAACTTTGAATGGAGCAACTTTGGAACCTATGGAAGAATTGAGAAAATTTACAGCATCGTTACTTACTCCTATCACCAGGACTAAAACTGCCAGAATAATCAGAAGGATGACAGCTGCCAGGTAAAATATTTCCATCTATAATAAGACTTAAGGAATAATATATAAAGATAAACGGTATTCTATGTAATTCAGGATTTGAATGTTAATTTTATGTTAAGCCAAGCGTAATTTTATGTAAACTTTTCTTCGCAATTTTCCTGAGTCTTAATCGATGCGAATGCAGGAGATGCCGGAATTATTCTAATTGGCATTTATTTCCTGGATATCCGTTTCTTAAGCAGGTAGTAATCCTTAACAGAACCGTGAATTTATTTAACTAATCTGTCTCATACACGTATTAATCATTTCTGAAGGAGTTAATAAACGGCAGTAATTACACGATTATTTCTAAGCTGAAAAGCATATTTTTGAATAAATTAATTTCATTATGATACGACTCGTTTTATTCAGTTCAATACTTGTATTTCTGACCGGTTCATGTAACCTGGCTCAGCATGATCATGCTCTCGGCCTGATTGCTGATAGCGCTATGGTTGTAAGTGCTCATCCTGAAGCCAGCAGGATAGGGGCAGGGATACTTAAAGAGGGAGGTAATGCCGTGGATGCTGCCGTGGCTGTCCAACTGGCACTGGCGGTTTGTTACCCTACAGCAGGTAATATTGGCGGAGGGGGATTTATGGTAGCCAGGTTCAATGATGGAAGCCTTGATGCCATTGACTACCGGGAGAAGGCTGCAGCAAATGCCTCCAGGGATATGTTCCTGGATGGATCCGGACAGGTAATCGAAGATGAGAGCACCTACAGTTATAAAGCGGTCGGGGTACCCGGGACGATAGACGGGATCATTAAGATGCATGAGAGATACGGGAACCTGTCATATGATAGGATCATACAGCCGTCAATAGACCTCGCAAAGAAGGGATTTCCGATAACAGAAAAACAGGCAGCTTCTCTGAATGCTGTACGCGAGGATTTTATCAGGTATAATCGGGTATTACCACCTTATGTAAAGGATAGCCTGTGGAAGGCGGGTGATATTCTAATCCTGGAAGACCTTGGACATACACTTGAGCTGATCCGTGATAATGGGAGGGACGGGATGTATGCTGGTGAGGTTGCAGTTCGCATAGCAGAGGAAATGGCGCTGCAGGGAGGACTTATAACAGAGGAAGACCTGTCAGCATACAGTGCCGTATTCAGGAAACCCGTTACAGGTAACTATAAGCAATACAGGATCATATCCATGTCACCTCCCTCCAGCGGCGGTATTGCACTTATCCAGCTGATGAATATGATGGAACCCTATCCATTGAAAGAGTATGGATTTCATTCCGCACAGGCTGTTCACCTGATGGTTGAGGCCGAGCGCCTGGTCTATGCAGACCGCTCGGAACACCTGGGGGATCCCGATTATTTTCCTGTACCGGTAAATGATCTGCTGGCTCCCGGATACCTGACAGAGAGGATGTCATCCTTTGATCCGGATAAGGCCTTAAAATCAGCAGACATTACCCCCGGCAGTTTTACACCTGCTGAAAGTGAAGAAACAACTCATTTTTCAATCGTCGATGCTGCAGGCAATGCCGTGGCAGGTACAACAACACTCAACAGGGGATACGGGTCCAGGATAGTTATACCGGGAACAGGGATCATACTGAACAACGAGATGGATGATTTCAGTGTCAAACCGGGAGTTCCCAATTCATATGGGCTGATCGGGGGTGAAGCCAATTCTATACATCCGGGTAAACGAATGCTCAGTTCAATGACCCCCAGCATAATTGAAGAAGAGGGCAGGCTTTTGATGGTTTTGGGGTCCCCGGGCGGGGCCACCATCATTACTTCAGTATTTCAGACTGTACTGAATGTGCTTGAATTTGATATGAGCATGCAGGAGGCCGTAAGGGCTGCCCGTTTCCACCACCAGTGGCTGCCCGATGCAATTATCTGTGAAGAAAATGGTCTCCCGCAGCAGGTTATTGATGAACTCGAAGGCAAGGGTCATGTTTTCAGCTACAGATCCTCAATAGGCCGTGTGGATGCTATACTTGTGAACCGGGACGGGAGCCTGGAGGGCGGAGCCGACCCGCGGGGCGACGACCGCGCAGTGGGGTATTAAAAGAGAAAAGGATATTTGATGCTGCAATAGATTGATTATATATTGGATTATTAATACTCCACTACAACATTGCATGTTGTCAGGTGTCGTATTAACAATCCAATATTTCTCCGGCTGGAAAATATTAAAACTTCACTGCAGTACTTTGTATTGTCAGGTGTCGTAATACTATCCATACAATATTCTGGCGGTCAAATTCCCTTTTCTCATTTATTTTTAACGCGGTAGAAGATAACAGGAATAAAAGGATAGTATATATGAGGCCTGATGCCTCACAGCTTTTCTTTTTCTTTCTAACACGGGAAAGTACACCTGGAATGTAATGGATAGTATATATTCTGCATGACATCGCGCAGCTATGTAACAGAATATATACTATCCATTACATCATTACCTGGTGCGTATAGTCGTGGATTCGTTTATCCAGCACCCAACGGTATAGGCCTGTCCCTCCTGAAAACCATAGAAAAAAGCATTTTCTACATTGGGAAAGTAGGCTTCGTACCTTTTGATAAGCTCGTTGGCTTCATCAGCTACAGATGCGTCGACACTTTTTGCCTTGATAAATTTATCGACCGCAGCCAGGAATACCGCGGCTTTTTCAAAATCATTCTCACCGCAGGTTTTACTGCTGGCAGCATAGGTATTACCGATCAGTATATAGGGTGCTCCCCAGTTTCCCTTTAGTGAAATGGCCTGCTGTGCATACGACCTTGAATCAGAGTACCTGTCATATTTATTTAATAATAAGACGGCCTTCTGGTAACAATACTGGGCCTTTTCTTCAGGGTTCTCCTCCGTATCAATAGCCTTCTGATAATAGTCAAGAGACTTGTTATACTTCTCTCTTTTAAGAAAGAGCCTTGCAAGATTGAAGGCAGCCGTGGAGGAAGGTTCCAGCGAGTATAATTTTTCAGAAGTGTGAGCAAATAGTTCAGAATCCTCACAATTCCTGCCCGAAAGTAAAGATGTTATCTTTTTCAACAGTTCGAGGTTCCCGGGATCAGCTTCAAATTTTGGAGTAAAAATACTAATAAGGTCCTCACAACCACCAGCACCACTATCGGCGAAGAGGGCTTCAACATTGGTAAGTGCAACTTCTGTCCGGCCTCTGCCTTTTCCAGATTTGATTATATTGTTAAGTATTTCGGTTGTAAGCAGGTAATTATCAATAACATCCTGGGCTTCTATGCGGTTAGCCTTGAATAATGCCATACAGGATTGCATAAAGGTTACAATTACAGCTTCTTCTGCATGCTCTTTGGAAATATCAATTGATTCACCAAGTATACCATAGACAGCTTCTATAGAACTTCGGTCATACCTTAGCATATCGATCCCTTTTCTACCGAGTACGAGCCCGGCCTGGCCAAAATTTTCGATTCTCCGGTCATAGATGAGCATGAGAGTATCGAGTAATTCCTTAATCCTCTCATCATCTTTTTCGTTATCAAGCTTATATCGATAAATTTTGACACCATACAGATAAATATTTTTACTTGACTTCGGACAGTTGTTAAATACAGCTTTCCATGAGGGCAGGGCGTAATCAAAAAGATCAATTTTCATGAATTCACTCATAGTAGACAAGTTGTTTGCACACTCCATACGTGAGGCACTATCAACTCCATAATCCGGGTTGTTGTATATATCAGGCTGAGCATAGGCAGTACTGAGAAAACCTGTAAAAAAAGTTAGGGTGAGAACTAACAATATTTTCTTATTTTTCTTCTTTTTCATGTAAGGCAATTTAATTGTTTTAGGGTTCCGATTGAAAGTAATCCTTAAAATGCTAATCACTAATACTCTTATGGTTTGAAAATTTAATGATCTGTGAAAATAATTGATTTCAATAAAACTACCTACAAAAAGCATCCCAAAAATGAAATACTGAAGTATATTATGGCGTTCTGTCCTGATATTCACAGCCCAACATGTCTTATTAATAACTACCTCTTCAGGGAATATCCAAAAAATTTTCAATTAGTTAATTTATTTTTATATTTTTATACAGACCTAGGTTTATTTGGAAAATAGAACATAGATATCTGATTCATAGAGATTACAAACAATAATCGTTTATCCTATGAAAACATTGAAAATTGTAGCAATCATTATTATTGTCCTGATCCTGATTCCTATACTCAGCTGGATCTTCTGGAACTTCAAATCATCAACACCGCTTAATATCCTGATTATAAATAAAACTGTTCTTGATCTGGGCAGAAAGGAACACAAGTCTTTTTTCTGGTTGCTGAACAATGAGAAATATATGAATGATCAGAAACGATCCTATAAGGTTAGAAGGGACTATTTTGGATTTCACCCCCAGAAACCCCTGAAGGACAGGAAATATGAAGTAAACCGGATCAAACTTACTGAAATAGACCAGTTGTCCGAAAAATATGATGTGGCTTATTATATGGACACCTATGGAGTGTTCTTTAATGAATGGTATGAAAGGGAAATCAAAGGAAGGGGAACACTGATTGAAGGCGGACTGACAAACAGTGATTATGTATTTCTGAGTAAGATGCATGAAAAGAACAAGTTGATCCTCGCCGAATATAATTTTCTTGCCAATCCTACTGATGGTCTCGTAAGGAAGAAGACCGAAGACCTTCTGGGATTTCACTGGACGGGTTGGATCGGACGGTATGTAAATCAGCTTAATCCGAAAAGGAGCGATGAGTTGCCCGAATGGGTAATCGACATCTATAAAGCGAATCATAAGGGTGAATGGCCCTTTTCAGGATCAGGGATTGTCCTGCTCAACGAAGGAAGGAAAACAGTCCTTGTGCTGGAATCAGATGTACACCTTGATGAAATCAAAGTACCTGAACTACAAGCTACAGAACTGGGCATAGAGAAGTATCAACTTCCTGAGACAGTCCATTTCCCGAATTGGTTTGATATCACGGAAAATGATTCCAACCAGGTACTGGCTGAATTCAAAATTCACATCAATATGGAGGGTAAAACCATTCTGGACCAGTACAATCTTCCTTCGAGGTTTCCTGCAATCCTTTCTTCCGGGAATAGCTCGCCTTTCTACTATTTTGCCGGAGATTTTAGCAAATACGATGTAACCCTTTGCACTGCCCGCCTTGCTGGCATAGGAGCTTTCAAAGGATTGTTTTACGGTAACAAAAAAAGCAGCATGGCGAAATGCTATTGGACATTCTACGTGCCAATCGTATCACAGATCCTGGAAGAATACCAGTTATCAATGGAATAGCCGGATCCTGTTTCATGAATCTTCAAGTCACCCTCTGCCAGCTTTCACTTATCTGGGAAGACATACCTGCAAACCTTCAACGGATCAGAGAACTGATATTCAAGCACGATCAGCATACAGATATTATCCTGCTTCCGGAACTCTTCAGTACTGGTTTTACCATGTCTGTTACCAATTTGGCGGAAACAATGAATGGAAGGACCATTTCATGGATGAAGAAGATAGCGCAGTCCAGAAAAACAATTCTGGCCGGCAGTATAATAATCAGGGAAAAGGGAGAATTTTACAACAGGCTGATAGCTGTGAGGCAGGATGGTTCCAGCACCTTCTATGATAAACGCCACCTGTTCAGGATGAGCGATGAGAATGAACACTATAGTCCTGGTAACAGAAAAATGATAATTTCTGCTGGCAATTGGCGGCTTTGTCCCCTGATCTGTTATGACCTGCGTTTCCCGGTATGGAGCAGAAACAGGAATGAATCCCGCGAGCGCATTCCACGCAGCTTTGCTGCGCGGGTTAGCGAGCACAAAAAAAGTAATCAACGGATCGATGATTCCTCGCAGCAGAGCTGCGAGGAGAGTCAATATGATGTTTTGATCTATATTGCCAACTGGCCTCAGCAGAGAAGGGATGTCTGGCGTACCTTGTTAATGGCCAGGGCCATTGAAAATAATTCTTATGTGATAGGAATCAACAGGGTAGGCACAGACGGCATGGGTATTGAATACCAGGGCGAGACAATGCTTGTTAACTTCATGGGGCAGGTAATTGAGGAATTTTCCGATTCCAGTGAGGAAATCCGCACTCTCAGCCTTGACTGGGACAGCTTACAGGAGTTCAGGCGAAAATTCCCGGTTCACCTGGATGCAGATGATTTTACGATTACCTGAATCCTGCGAGCATATTACCCGTAGCTTGCTGCCGGGAGCCTCAATTCTGCGAAAGCAGTCCGTGTTTACTTGTTATCTTGACAGTCGGGATCATTACAGTTATCACAGCTGTGAGCATTGTGTACATGACCATGATGTATTTCGTCTTCTGTGGCCTGACGTATATCAAGTATTCTTCCTTTGAACCTCAGATCGTTGCCTGCAAGAGGGTGATTGAAATCCATTTTGACATGTTCTTTCTCCACTTCCATAATCATCCCGTTCAGACGGTTACCAGAGGCATCCTGCATAGGAATATTCTGACCAACAACAAGCATCTCTTCATCAGCTTTCCCGTTGACTTCGAATGCAGTCATGGGTACGTTGATAACGGCTTCCTCCCGGATAGGACCATAGGCATCATCAGAAGAGAGATTAAAGTCAAAAGTCTCATCTTTTTTCAGCTTGCTAAGGGTTTCCTCAAATTTAGGCAGCACATTCCCTGCTCCTGTTAGGAAGGCAAAGGGATGGTCTGTGTCAGTTTTTTCGATCAGCTCATCCTTAATAAACAATTCGTAACTGAGTGATATTACATGGTTAATTACTGTCTCCATCATATACAATTATTTGATAAAATTAAAAAGCGACAAAGTAACATTATATAAGGAGGATTTCAAAATTTAAAAGACAAAGCCTATCCTGATGATAGGATTGGTGTAAGGAGAACTGGCAGTTTCGTTAAGGTTCCAAAGCAACATTATCAGGAAACCTCCTCTTCTTCCCATGGACTGGAACAGGCCTCCGCCTATCAGGACAGAATGCGCCAGGAACCGGCCTTCTTCATAGGATGGAGGGTATTCAAAATATCTTTTTTCCAGGCTGAGTACCTCGTATTCGGCATGCGCGAACAATGAATTAGCTATACTAAGATTCAAGGATTCACCCAAATTCTTAAATAGCATATAACGGGTAAATACCGAGCCACCATAAATATTAGTTTTATAAGTCTGATATAGGTAATTCTTGCCGGAACTTTTTAAAAATTCATATCTCAGTCCCAGTCCGGGTGCAAATTTCGGTGTTACATTACAGCCGATTATAGGAGATATCTCGATGTTGGTTACTGTACCGATCTGGAGACCGAAATTTCCACCGAAGAATATCTTATCCCGGAACGTTAGTACTTCTTCTTCTTCCTGGGCAGCCATTTCATGGCCACAAAAAACCATTATCAGTCCAAGGCAGGTGATATATTTCAATGCTCTCATATATGCACTGTAAGGATTCTGCGAATATATGAACAATAACATTTTTTTTAGGATTTTATTGAGAAAAGTAGGTCAATAATTAGTATTTTCCTTTCCTCAAATGCATAACAAATCTAATAATGAAAATTTTATTCTTGTGAATGTTTTAATTACCGGAGCCAGCAGGGGGATAGGATATGAGCTGGCTCAATTATTTGACAGCCATAATTATCGTGTACTGGTTGTATCAAGAAATGCAGAGAAGCTTGAGGAACTGAAGAATTACTGCAGGTCCCGGAACAAATCCTCGCAGCTTCTTACCTATTCTTTTGACCTTTCAGACCTTGGACGAATACCTACAGAACTGGGGGGATACATAAGTAAGGAATTCAGCAAACTTGATATTCTGATCAATAATGCAGGTTATCTGACCAGGTGCGATTTTGAGAAGATCAGTGATGCTGAGATAGAAAAAAGCATGAAGGTGAATTTTATGGCTCCAGTCCGGTTGATAGCTTCCTGCTTGCCCTTGCTGAAAAATGCCGACAAGCCCCATGTGGTTAACATTGGCAGCATGTCAGGCTTCCAGGGAAGCTCAAAGTTCCCCGGACTGAGCATATACAGTGCTTCCAAAGCCGCTCTGTCCTCTCTTACAGAATGCCTTGCTGCAGAATATAAGGAAACTTCCATCAGGTTTAACTGCCTCGCCCTGGGGGCGAGTAAGACCGAGATGCTGGCAGAGGCATTTCCGGGATACGAGGCACCACTTACCGCCCGTGAAATGGCTGAATTCATTATGAATTTCTCCCTTACTGCCTATGATTATTTTAATGGAAGGATTATACCGGTAGCACATTCAACTCCCTGAGAACAAATCAGATATTTCCTGTAACCAGGTTGGTCTCATCATAGTCCTTTGGTTCTACTTCTCCTTTAAGGACCCTGAGGCCATTCATGGCCAGGGCATGCATTTCATCTTCACCGGGATATATTATCACCGGGGCAATGAAAGTAGCCATTTTCTTTATGTATTCCACGACAAAGGGATTGTTGGCGATTCCGCCGGTGAGGATGATGCCGTCAACATCTCCGTGCAATACGGTGGCCATAGCACCAATCTCCTTTGCAATCTGGTAAGCCATGGCATCCTGGATAAGCCTGGCTTTTTCATCTCCGTCCACTGCCTGCAATTCTATTTCGTAAGCGTTATTTGTTCCGAAGTATGCAATATATCCTCCTTTACCGGTAATCATCTCTTCTACTTCCTCCAGTGCGAGCCCCTCTTCAAAACAAAATCGTGCCAGGGCGCCTGCCGGCAGGGTTCCGGATCTTTCAGGAGAAAAGGGGCCTTCTCCGTCCAGTGCCTGGTTCACATCTATTACACGGCCTTTTTTATGTGCACCTATTGAAATCCCTCCTCCCATATGAGCAATTATCAGGTTCAGGTCCTCATATTTTTTATTCAGCAACCTGGCATAGGATCGAGCAGTAGCTTTCTGATTCAGTGCATGAAAGATCGATATCCGTTTAAACCTGGGATGACCTGCAATTCTGGCAACGTCTTCCATTTCATCAACTACAACAGGATCAGCTATAAATGCCCTGGCGGCTTTTATTGAACTGGCGATATCGTCGGCAATAAGGCCCCCCAGGTTGCTGGCATGATCGCCCAGGACCCCTTCTATGAGATCCTTTTTCATCTGTTCATTTATGTTGTAGATGCCTGATTTGATTGGTTTGAGGAGTCCGCCGCGGCCGACAACCGCATGAATGTTTTCAATATCAATGTGCGCATTGGTCAGCTCTTGCAGAATGATATCTTTCCTGTATTTGAACTGATCTGAGGTACGCTTGTATTTAGCCAGTTCCTCAAGCTCGTGGGGTATGTTTTTCAGAAAAACGATCTTTGTGTTGACAAATACGGCAATTTTGGTTGATGTCGAACCGGGGTTTATTGCCAGGATATGATAAAGTGACATAATATAGGTTTTCAATTGGTTTATCCGTTCATTGCCGCTGCAAGGGCAATGGACATAAATTTGCTTTTTTCAGAGTCAGACCTGCTGGTCAGCACAATAGGTACACTGGCTCCCATAATTACTGCTGCAGCCGTGCCCCTGCAAAGAAATATAAGTGATTTATACAGTATGTTGCCGCTGTTCAGATCCGGAGCCAGTAAAATATCGGCATTTCCTGCAACATCTCCCTTAATCCCTTTATGATGCGCTGCTTCTGAAGATACTGCAATATCAAGGGCAAGAGGGCCATCTACGGTACATCCCACAAGCTGGTTTTTCTCACTCATTGCCTTGAGTTCAGCAGCATCCAGGGTTGATTCAATTTTTGGATTGACGACTTCTACCGGTGCCAGTGCGGCTACTTTCGGATTATCATGTCCGAGACGATGATATACTTCCACAGCATTCTGAATGATGCTAACTTTCTCTTCCAGGGATGGCATAATATTCATAGCGGCATCAGTTATACCGAGAAGCCTGTTATAAGCAGGTATTTCTAAAAGTGCAAAATGGCTAACAACTACCCGCATTCAAAGTCCATTCTCCTTATCCAGAACTGCTTTAAGCAGCTGAGCTGTGGAGACCATACCCTTCATCAGGATCTCCGCCTTCCCGCCTCTTATCAGTTCTACGGCTCTTATACAGCTAATAACCGGATCAGGTTCATCAATGATATCATCAGGTGGTACAGCATAAGCTATATCTGCACAATAGCTCCTGATTTCTTTACTGTTTCCTATTAATACCGGTTCAACAAGCTGACTGTCAGACGCGGTTTTGACAGCAAGAAGTACCTGCTGGTCCTCGGCAGCAGCAACAACCAGTTTTCTGGCTGCCCTTTTCCTGTTTAATTCTATCAGTTCGTCAAGCTTCCTGAACTCCATCATTGTCTATGACTGCTAACTATTTTTTCAGTATCCCGTGCAATGACCAGCTCTTCATTGGTGGGTACAACCATGGCCTTTACGGATGCAGAATCCCTGCTGATGATCATTTCCTTTCCCCTAAGGTTCCTGTTCTTTTCCTCATCTATGCTTAATCCTATGAATTCCAGTCCCTTGCAAATTTCTGTCCTTGTAGATGGGGAATTTTCGCCAATCCCGCCGGTAAATACCACAACATCAAGACCACCCATGGCTGCTGCGTATGCTCCTACATATTTTTTTACCCTGTAAGAATACATTTGCAATCCCAGCCTGGCCTTCTCATCCTTATTGGCAGCAGCTTCCTCAATTTCCCGCATATCAGATGAGATGCCGGTTATACCCAGCATTCCGCTATGCTTATTGATCAGAGTATTAGCTGACTGGATCCCTATACCTTCCTTATTTATGATAAAGGTCAGAACCCCCAGGTCAAGGTCCCCGGTACGCGTACCCATGATCAATCCTTCCACAGGTGTAAGTCCCATTGATGTATCTACTGACCTGCCCATATCAATAGCGGCCATAGAGGCTCCGTTTCCCAGGTGACATGTTATCATCTTCAGTTTATCCAGTGGCTGATCCAGTATAACGGAAGCCCTTTCTGAGACAAACCTGTGACTCGAACCATGAAATCCATACCGGCGGATACCATATTTAGCATATAATGAATAGGGGATGGCATACATATAGGCGTAATCAGGCATTGTCTGGTGAAAAGCCGTATCAAAAATACCCACCTGGGGAACACCCGGCAGTAATTCCTTCATGGCATATATTCCGCGAAGGTTGGGAGGATTATGCAGAGGAGCCAGTTCAATTACACTTTCTATCTGCTCTATTACTTCATCGCTTATGAGAACAGAATCATTGAACTTTTCTCCACCATGGACCACGCGGTGGCCAATAGCATCAATTTCATCGAAACTTTTTATGCTGCCCCTTTTTTCGCTGGTCAGAATGCCCAGTATGTATTCAATCCCGGCCTGGTGATCCACAATTTCGCCCTCAAGTGTGACAGCCTCCTCTCCTGATTTCTCATGTTTGACGTAGGAACCATGCAGGCCGATCTTATCTGCCACTCCTTTGGCAATAGCTGTCTGATTCGTCATATCAAACAGTTGATATTTAATTGATGAGCTCCCGCAATTTAAAACTATGATCTTCATTTATATTATATCTTATTATACGATTAATTGAACTCGGTGGCAGTAATTGCCTGGCCTACTTTCTTGCCGTCTTCATATTTATAGAATCCCCTGCTGACCTTTTTCCCAAGGTAATTGGCCCTCACAAGCCGCTTGATGATTGGAGATGTTTTGAATTTCTGTAAGCCGAATTCGGCGTAAAGGTTAAACATCCACTTATTGACCTTATCCAGTCCGACCCTGTCAGCCAGTTCAAAAGGCCCGAACTGCAAACCATATCCAAGTTTCATGGTCTGGTCAATACACTCAACGGAGGAAACACCTTCCATCAGTATCTCGCACGCCTCATTTATCAGGGTAACTATCATGCGTGTGCTTATATTACCGGGAGATTCGTTCAGGCTAATCGGGATCTTGTCGAGCATCTTAACAAACCTGATCATAAAATTATAGGTACTGTCGCTGGTCTCAAGACCCCTGATTACCTCGGCGATCCTGACTGTGGTTGCGGGGATAATGAAATTTATTCCTATGGAACGCTCAGGGTGTTTCAGGACAGAGGCAATATCGGAGATCATAAGTGTGGAATTATTCGATGCTATTACGGCATCATCGGCTACCACGGACTCGATCCGGTTGAACACATCCTTGCGTGCATCCAGGGAGGTCCCACGGGTCTTTATGTTTATGGATTCTATTACAATATCACAATCCCTGATATCATTGTAATCAGTTGAGCCCTGAATTCTCGACATGATAGCCCGCTTCTCGCTGGTGGTCAACCCCCACTTATTAATAACCTCATCGAGCTGGAATTCAATTTGTTCGTAGATCTCCGATATCATTTCATCGTTCAGATCGATGAACACAACATCTATTCCATGCTGACTGACTATCCTTACAATTTCCTGCCCGATATTTCCGCAGCCAACCACACCCACCTGATTAAGACCACCGTCCTTACTGTGCCTGATCTTTTTCCTGATATTATAATCCTTTAATGATTCAGCCATTGTTGAGTTTGATTTAATGTTACTTTCCTGCAGCCTGGTTTGCTGTGATGGCTACCAGGTTGACTATATCACTTACCGAACAACCCCGGGAAAGATCATTTATTGGTGCAGCCATACCCTGAAGCACTGGTCCGATAGCCTCTGCATGAGCCAGTCTCTGAACCAGTTTGTAGGCAATATTTCCTGCATCCAGGGTGGGAAATATCAGTACATTGGCCTTACCTGCTATCTCACTCCCGGGGGCTTTCTTCTTCCCTATGGATTCAATGATCGCTGCATCTGCCTGCAGTTCACCGTC
>CAZILN010000376.1:0-8161 GCA_964540005.1 uncultured Bacteroidaceae bacterium
ATCCTAAACTAAAGTACCATTTACTGATGGTTAAAAGACTCTAAGCAATACCAATAATGGCTATAATTCGCAATATCCATTTCAGTATTTTTTCAATTTTTTCATGAATTACAAGTGCTGGATAGAACTTTCTCCACTCAAACCTGATTAGAGTGTTGGAATTAATATAAAGATTTTTTGAAATTTAAATTTTCATCAAAGCTTATTTGAAATACGTATTGTATTGTTCCTCTATCTTAAGGATTTCATCTTCAGTTAGTTCGCTGAATTCTATCTTCTTCGCTCGATTTGATAAAATTCCATTGTTTTGATTCAGGAATCTAATCAATAGGGCCACAGTTTTATCCGGCATTTCAAAATTATCATCCAACCAGGCTTTCATTTGATCATAATTCTGGAGGTAAGAGACTTCTTCAGGGATAACTGTTTTAATTGTATAATCAATACAGTCAAACAGAAATTCTGCCTGTACTGTTGCATCAAAGAATTTGTAGTAATCAGCTGTCTCGTTTATAACTTCGACATTATGATCTTTTGTTGTTTTCCATTCAATGAAATCAAGTAATGGATGTGAATAGTTTTCAAGCACCTTCCGATAGTCATTTATCCGTTCTAATATTGCGGCTGATACCGGGAAAATAATTCCCTGTGGTGTAAACTTCATCTTAGCCAGTATATGATGTATAAGATATCTATGGATTCTACCGTTGCCATCAACAAATGGATGCATAAAAACGAAACTAAATGCAATTATTGCAGCAGATAAAACAGGATGAAGTTCGGAATTCTCTAATTTGAAATCAGTTTCTATTAATCCATCCAATAATCCATTCAGGTCCTGCCATCGTGCTGAAATATGTTCTGGGATAGGTTCCCCAGTGCTTCTATCATGTTCTCCAACAAATCCTCCCTCTTTTCTGAATCCCATTTTGACGAACCTGCTATCATCAATAACAATTTGTTGAAGACGTAATAATTCTTCTTTTGATAATGGGTGGTTTCCGGCCTGACCTATCACCTTGCCCCATCTGGTTGCCCTACTATTTGATGGAGTTTCACCTTCAATGTTAAATGAAGCTTTCGAGTCCTTGAGCAGTAGAAAAGCCGAAGTTCTTAGCAGAATATCATTATGGACATTGCGTACAAACCCTGTTGTTTTTTCCGAAAGATCCTCTTTTATGTACTTTTCAAGCTTTTCAGTTCTACTGATTAAGGGGCAAAAATTGATTATGCCAGGCAGATTATTTCTTACACGATGGCGAGGTGAATTCATTCCTTTCCCAATAGTATATTGCAGATTACTATCTATCAATGGGACATAATTACCTTCTTTTAAATCATTTAAATTCAACGTTTTTTGAATTAACCACTCATACAGAAACCAAATTTTGCGACTGTATTGACTTAAAGGTTCACTTTGGACAAAACTTTCAATTACAAGTTCTTCAATTATTTCAAATAATTTCTTAAAAAATAGAAGATTGATACCCTCATACTTTATACTGAAGACAAGATTTCCATACAATGTGTCTTGTGGTTTATGTCTTAGAGTAAAAACACTCCATTCAGGGATTTGATATTGTCTATGTTTTTCACTTATAAGAGCCAATTTCCTGGGTATTGGCACAGCAAGATCTAAAGCATCTATTATTGCACCATAACCTACCAGCGTGCCTTTCTCAGGGGCCTGTCTTCCATGAAAAACAGTTATTTCTTTTGAAAAATGCAAAGTTTCAATTATTTCATGTGAAATACGATTATTATCAGCCATAGTTCATGAAATTTATTTATGCAAAGATATGTGAAAAATATTTATAATGCATGAAATATAATTATTTTCCATCAATTGTTATGAAAAACATTTAATTCTTAGTTGCTGCTTATCTTACCAAATACAATTCTATAAATCCGATAGCTTTTTCTGAATTCAGTATAATGATATTTCAGTGAGAATATAAACTCAAGATTCCTGGCTACTGCATCCTTCTCATAGCGTTAGCAACAGATACAATCCAGTTAAATTTTGACCCGTCCAAAGCCGCTATTCTTCAATGATCAGTCTTTCAATAAAAACTTCATCATTATCAATGGGAATGCTTTTACACAAGCTACCATTCTTCGCTCTACGGTATTTCAAATACTGGAAATCGCCATCTTGAAGGATAGAGATTTTTCACTTCTGAATATCAGAATGATACATTCCAAATGCAATACTTCGCTTAAGTTTAATAAAAAGGATCAAATGTAGCCTACGGGTACTATTATTCCGATTACAACGATGATCATCTGTTGAGTCATTATGGCGGAAAAACCCGCATTCCTCTGTATAAACTGAAGGAAGAATATGCCCGTTTAAGTGCCTTGTCCCTGGAAGAGCTTACAGCTGATTCTCCTCTGGCGGTTGGTGAATATGCCCGGGATATACCTCCTCAGAAATTCTATAACCTGAACAGGGTTTCCTTTGATGAAATTCCGGACCCCGCCCGTGTGAAAGAGATTATTAATTCCCTGGACGGCTGGAATAGATGGCTGATAACAGGGGGAATGACCAGCAACCCTTATAAGGGTGATGGACAAAAACAGGAACCTGGCGATAAGTACGCTTCTACACATGTGGGGGATGACACAGACACTTCCCCATACAGGGATACCACCGATCAGGAGTACCTCTCCACCGGGAAATACATCGCAAACATGCGGCTTCTGATCAACTATATTGAATCGGTGAAATAAATTGAGTAACTTTATTTGAAACAACACCTTAATTTTTTACCCGAAAAAGTTCTGATTAAGCTGACGATACACAATATAGAAGATGCCGATCAGGCCAGGGCCTGGTTCACAGTACTACCAAGCTCAAGGCTGGGCACCATGCATATCATCCTGGCCGTTACGGATACTTGTAGGCCAGCACTTACCCGCTATAAACGGGTGATCTTAAATATTGAGCCATAAAAAGCACCGAAAATATGAATAGAATTTAATCTGAAATCATGCGTAAAATGAAAACATTATTCTTTCCGTTTGCACTTTCATTAGTGCTTTTTTCATATACTGTCTGTGCACAGGCAGATCAAAAAAACAGGGTGATTATCCTGAGCGATATAGAAGCTGACCCTGATGATACTCAGTCCTTTGTTCGTTTGTTTTTGTATGTAAATGAAATAGACGTACAAGGATTAATAGCGACCACCTCCTGTTGGCATCAAACGAGTGTCGAACCAGAATCCATTATTAAGGTAGTTAGGGCCTATGGCAAAGTGCAGGCTAACCTTATTAAGCATGATGCTGGATTTCCCAGTGAAGAAGACCTCTTAAGGCTGGTAAAAGCGGGCCTTCCTGTTTATGGTATGCTTGGAGTTGGCGATGGGAAAGATTCAGAAGGTTCGGATTGGATTTTAGAAGTACTCGAAGAAAATGACGAGCGTCCATTATGGATATCTGTCTGGGGTGGCGTGAATACCCTCGCTCAGACTTTATATAAGATTAGAAACACCAAATCAAAGAAGGAAGCAAATAGACTAATTTCAAAACTCAGGGTGTATACCATTTCAGACCAGGACGACAGCGGTATCTGGATCAGGAACAACTTCCCCGACTTGTTTTACATTGTTAGTCCGGGTGATGATTACGGCAGCGCAACATGGACCGGAATCAATACTTTTGTGAGAGGCATCAACAATGAAAAGATCAGTAATACTTGGATAGCCCAAAACATTCAACAGGGCCACGGTCCTCTCGGGTCTGAATATCCTGATGTAGCCTGGGGAGTAGAAGGGGATACACCATCCTGGTTGTCATTAATACCCAACGGACTCAATCAGCCGGAGCATCCGGAATGGGGTGGCTGGGGTGGCCGATATGAACTGTACAAGCCTGATTTTGCTCAGCTTAAGAAAGGGGGATCAGTGGTTCAAATAGCATCTGAGACAAGGGAAATCTGGACAAATGCAAATGATACTTATACCCCGTATGTTCATAGTGAATATGGAAGAGCAGTTCGAAAGGACTCAGCTTCCTTCTCAGGATACAAAGTGACCTTATGGCGTTGGCGGGACGACTTTCAAAATGATTTTGCCGCCAGGATGGATTGGTGCCTTCAATCCTATGAGGAAGCCAATCATCCGCCCGTTCCTGTATTGGTACATGCCGATAAATTTACTGTAAAATCTGGAGAGGTCTTTGGTTTGGATGCCAGCGCTTCCAACGATCCTGACGGAGATAATCTCAGTTTCCTATGGTTCAACTATCCGGAGGCTGGTTCATTTGAAACACCTATACAAATTGGAGGAGCGGAAAATGCCCATGGGCTTTATATGGCAGCTCCCGAGGTTGAAGAAGAAGAAAACATTCATATTATTCTCAAAGTCACAGATAAGGGAACACCAGCCCTGTCCAGATATAAACGAATCATTGTAACCGTCCTTCCGCATTAATGGAAACATGTATGAAGTATTACCTGAATGATGATGGAAAGATATGTTTGTTTTCGTTTACATTTGGATTGTTCCCTTGTTATCAATTATTTTTCCACTAAATCCCATCAATATATATTCAAAAGCATAACTTTGAATTAAAATTAAACCTACTGAAATGAAGAAATTAATCATGTTTGCAGTGTTAGTTAGTTTTGGTTTTTTTGCCTGCCAATCCAATAAACCACCTGAAAATGTTCTGGATGCTTTCACGGGTAAATTCGCTGCTGCCGAAAAAGTAAAATGGGAGCAGGAAGAAGAAAATGAATGGGAAGCGGAATTTATAATGGGCGGAAAAGAAATGTCAGCCTGTTTCGATAATTCTGGCAACTGGTTTGAAACAGAAGGAGAAATTGAGATCGGGGAACTTTTACCAGCAATCCTTGATTCAATAGATATGAAATTTGAGGGATATGAAATTGAAGAAGCAGCAAGCATAGAAACAATTGAATTTTCAGGCTTTGAAATTATAATTGCAAAGGGGGATGAGAAATGGGAATTATTGATTAATGCTGAGGGAGAAATATCCAGTATGACGGAGATTGAGGTAAGTGATAACGATGAAGATAATGATGCTGATAATAATGAAGACGAAGATGAGGATGAAGACGATGATGAAGGAGAAGACAATGATTAAGGGAAAGACGAAGGCGCTATAGATGAATGTAATATAAAGAAATATTCAGAGAAACCACGACAGAATTAAAACAGTATTTCAACTTAATGTGGCGACAGATTTTAATTAGAAATTTTTCATTGAACAGGCTTATTGCACTGGTTATTATTTTCATGTTCATGCCGGGTTGTGTTACTCGCACGATCTATAATGAAAAATATGTATCCGATAAAATTGAACAAAGATCAGGTTATACTCTTTTAGAGGATACTTCAAATACTGTGTCATTACCCTCCGGGATCAGTCTGGAAGACGGTCTTTCGGTAGAAGAAGCAGTGGCCATTGCCCTTTGGAATAATCCTCAGCTCCAGGTTGATCTTGCTGATCTTGGATTTGCCCGTTCAGATCTGGTTGAAGCCGGTATGCTTCCCAACCCGGTTTTTTCTCTTATGTTTCCAGTCGGGCCAAAACAAATGGAGTACTCATTATCCTATGCAATTGACGTCTTGTGGCAGAGACCCAAAAGAGTTGCAGCTGCAAAACTGAATACTGAAAAAGTTGCCGAAAACCTGGTCAATCATGGATTAGCCCTGGTACGAAATGTCTATGTATCTTTTGCTGACCTGAATATGACCCTGGGGAAACTCAAAATAATGGAAGACAAGGCTGAATTAGATAATGAAATTGCAAAGATTGCTTCTTTAAGGATGCAGGCCGGAGATATAAGTGAACTGGAAGTAACAGCATTTCACCTGGCGGCCTCCATAACTGAAGAAATGGCAGTATCTGCCCGTAGAGATATGGAAATCCAGAAAATCAGGTTTCTGACATTACTTGGATTACTGGCACAACAGTCTGACATACAAATCAATCCAGATCCTGTGAGCTTATCTGAAATTCCGGACACTGAACTGTTGATCAAAACCGGGCTTGCCTTTCGACCTGACCTTCGAGCAGCCGAACTAGAGATTGAAATAGCCGGTAAACGGCTCGGCTGGGAAAAATCAAAGATTTTTAACCTTACCGCCTTACTTGATGCAAATACCCAGGGTGCAGAGGGGTTTGAAATGGGACCGGGTGTCAATTTTCAGATACCACTGTTCTATTTTAACCAGGGTGGTACAAGCAGGGCCAGAACCGCCATTCAACAGGCGGCTGATAATTATCTCGTTTTGCAGCAATCCATAAGGGGTGAAATTCTTGAAACATACTATGGCTACATAGCCGCAAGGGAATCATATGAACTACTGGTAAATGAAATACTGCCGCAGGCCGAGCTGGCCCGTGAGAATGGAGAATTAGCTTATCTTTCAGGGGAGATTTCATACCTCGAATTCCTGGAGTTCAAGAAACAACTGCTCCAGACCCGTATAAGATATCTTGAAGCTGAAGCTGAAATCAGGAAAAATATTGCGGCAATTTATTATAGTATTGGAGGGAATGTGCTAGTTTTTTAACTGACAAAACATTTTAATACATGTATCGAAGAGTTGAGCTTTCATTGATTAATAGTTACTTCTGCCTTATCCTGCTCCTTACATTCAGTGGATGCGGCAGCAGGAACGATGGAACTGAAACTGCACAAAAGCCTGCAGAAGTGACAAATCAGGTGAAGGAAAATACACTGACAACAATTCAGCTTACAGCACAAGCTGAAGAACGTCTCGGAATTGAGACGAGAATAGCTGAGATCAGAAATATGCCGGATATCCTCATTCTTGGTGGAGAGGTAATCGCTCCTCCCGGCCAGTATGTTACAGTTACTGCCCCGATTTCAGGGATGGTTACCAGGACTGCAAAAGAGTATTTCCCGGTCGCCGGTTCATTGGTAAAATTGAAACAGGATGTGATGCGTCTGGTCCTGATACCTCCGGAGACGGATATTATAAGTGCCGCAGAAGACGTAAGGGTGAAGCAGATGGAATATGAGGTTGCACTGGCTGAATTGAAAAGGGCCAAGAAATTGCTTGAGATTAAAGCGATCAGTGATAAAACTTTCGAAGCCACTGAGTCACGGTATACCCGGGCTGAAGCCTCCCTGAGTGCTGCCCGGGGGCGTTTAAACCTGTATTTAGGGGAGGATATTGAATCTGCCTCTGAGAAACTTTCGACTTTCAATATAGAATCTCCGGTTACCGGTGTTATTCAGAGTATTAATGTCACACCCGGACAAATCATAGCTTTATCTACCGTATTATTTGAAGTATCGCCCGTTAACCGGTTCTGGATCAGGGTTCCTGTGTATTCCGGTGACCTTCCGAAAATTGACCCCGGGGCAAAGGCAAGTATTTCAACTATGGGAGATTTAGCAGGACATGGACTAATACAGGCCGAGCCCATCCGGGGTCCATTGCTCAGCAATGCCAGCAGTGCATCTTCCTATCTCTATTATGAGATTGACAATGAAGGAGGACTGTTAAGAAGCGGACAGAAGGTTAGTGTGACGCTTACCTTAAATTCAAGCGGGGAAAGTCTGGCAGTTCCTTATTCTTCAATACTCTATGATTTTCAAGGAGGGACCTGGGTATATGTGAAATCAGGGCCACTGGTTTACATACGGACCAGGGTCGAAGTAGGTCATATTTCAGATAGTCTGGCCATTTTAAAACGGGGTGTATCCCCTGGAGATGAAGTAGTATGTGCGGGATCAGCTGAACTTTTTGGCACTGAATTCGGAATAGGAAAATGATGAGATGGCTCATACATAATGCCTTACGCTTGAGAGTGGCAGTAGTCATCCTGACTGTACTGCTACTTATAACCGGCACACGTATTATCAGGCGTACACATTTCGACGTTTTTCCTGAATTTGCCCCTCCGCTGGTTGAGATTCAGACAGAAGCCCCGGGATTATCAACTGCTGAAGTGGAAATCCTGGTCACCATACCGATTGAAAATGCCATGAACGGTGTTTCCTGGCTGAAGCATATCAGGTCCAAATCTGTTCTTGGCCTTTCTTCTGTAACCCTCTATTTTGAAGATGGAACTGATATCATGCAAGCACGACAGATGGTGCAGGAAAGACTGACAGCAATATCCGGCGAATTACCCGGTGTTGCCAGATCTCCGG
>CAZILN010000377.1:0-8362 GCA_964540005.1 uncultured Bacteroidaceae bacterium
AATCGATCCCCGGTTGCTCCGAAACCGGGGATTTTTTTTTAATATATTGTTAAATTTTTATGAACAACTATTCATTTTGTTCATTTTTTATGCCTAATAGGATTATTGTCAGTAAGACTGACATTTAATAATGATAAACAATAATCTTTTTTTACAGAAACTGTCCGAATCAGAACAGGGGGTGTACGAAATCGAACGTTGATTTATTTATCAACAGCCTGTTATTATCTCTTTCATTGCCCCTCATTTTCGACTATTTTTGCTTCATTCCGTACTAATAAAAATACACCGGCTTGACCCAATCCACCAAATATGTTGACACCCCTTTGATGAAGCAGTACAACAGCATCAAACTAAAGCATCCTGATGCAGTATTGCTTTTCAGGGTTGGGGACTTTTATGAGACATTTGGTGAGGATGCCATTAAATCGGCTGGGATACTTGGTATTACCCTGACTAAAAGGGCCAATGGTGCCGCCAGCTTTGTTGAGTTGGCTGGTTTCCCGCATCATGCACTGGATACTTACCTGCCAAAACTTGTGAGGGCCGGACAACGGGTTGCTATCTGTGAGCAGCTGGAAGACCCCAAGCTGGCTAAAAAGATCGTTAAGCGCGGGATCACCGAGCTGGTTACTCCCGGGGTATCGTTCAATGATAATGTCCTGGATCATAAGGAGAATAATTTCCTTGCAAGTGTATTCCTGGAAAAGGAAATAGCGGGGGTATCTTTTTTGGATATATCTACCGGTGAATTCCTTACGGCTCAGGGAAATTATGAATATATAGATAAACTGCTTAACAGTCTTCAGCCTAAGGAAGTCCTGATAGAGAAAATTAAACAGAAGGAATTCCTGGAAATCTTCGGGGATAGATTTTATACATTTAAAATGGATGATTGGGTGTTTACCGAGGAAACAGCCAATGACCGTCTCCTTAAACAATTCAGTACCACTTCCCTGAAAGGATTCGGGGTACAGAAGCTTCAATATGGTGTCATTGCAGCCGGAGCCATTCTGCAGTACCTGGAACTAACCGAGCATCATAGAACCGATCATATCAGGTCACTCAAAAGGATTGAAGAGGATGATTATGTATGGCTTGATAAGTTTACCATAAGGAACCTGGAGTTGTTCTATTCCTTAAATGAGGGCGCCAGGACACTGCTGGAGGTAATGGATAAAAGCATCTCTCCCATGGGTGCCAGGTTACTGAAGCGGTGGATGGCACTGCCTCTCAAGGATGTAGTCAGTATCAATGAACGCCTGAATTCTGTCGAGCACCTCCTTAACAACCAGGAACTTTTTGATCAGGTGGCAGAACAGATCAAGGAGATCGGGGACCTTGAAAGGATCATTTCCCGTTTATCGGCAGGCAGGATCTCTCCCCGCGAGATGGTGCAGCTAAAACGTGCACTGAATGCAATTGAACCCCTCAGGGAACTGTGCAAGAAATCGAAGGAACATGGATTAAAGAATATAGCCGGTCAGATGGATCCCTGCATAAAGGTCAGAGACAGAATTGAAAAAGAGGTCAACCCCGATCCGCCCAACCTGTTGAACAAGGGGAATGTAATCGCAGAAGGTGTATCCGGGGAGCTGGATGAACTGAGGGAGATTGTTTATTCGGGCAAGGATTACCTGCTGAAACTGCAGGAGAATGAATCCAAGTTGACCGGCATACCTTCCCTGAAGGTTGGATTCAATAATGTATTCGGCTACTACCTGGAAGTCAGGAACACCCATAAGAACAAGGTCCCTGAAAGGTGGATCAGGAAGCAGACCCTGGTAAGTGCCGAACGTTATATAACCGAAGAATTAAAAACCTACGAAGAGAAGATACTCGGTGCTGAGGAAAAGATCATTTCCCTGGAAACCAGGCTGTTCAATGAACTTGTCCTGGGGGTTATGGATTACATTCCTGCCATCCAGATTGATGCTGCCATGGTTGCACGCATCGATTGCCTGTTGACATTTGCCCGTATTGCCAGGGAGAATAAGTACATCAGGCCCGATGTCAATCATTCGGATATTATAGATATAAAGAACGGCCGGCACCCGGTAATCGAACAGCAGCTGCCAGTGGAAGAGGCATACATCCCCAATGACGTTTACCTGGATACCAAGGACCAGCAGGTGATCATTCTGACCGGGCCGAACATGTCGGGTAAATCAGCCTTTCTCAGGCAGACAGCTTTGATCGTTTTAATGGCTCAGATGGGCAGTTTTGTCCCGGCCCAGGCCGCCAGGATAGGATGGGTGGATAAGATATTTACACGGGTCGGAGCTTCGGATAATATCTCCCTGGGAGAATCGACCTTCATGGTTGAGATGAATGAATCGGCCAGCATTCTCAACAACCTTTCCGAGAGGAGCCTTATCCTGCTGGATGAAATTGGCAGGGGCACAGCTACTTATGATGGTATGTCCATAGCATGGGCCATGGTTGAGTTCATACACGAACACCCGAAGTTCAAGGCCAAAACGGTATTTGCCACCCACTACCATGAACTGAATGAGATGGAAACGGCTTATAAGCGGGTCAGAAATTTCAATGTTTCCGTAAAGGAACTTGATGACAAAGTGATCTTCCTGAGGAAGCTGGTCAAAGGGGGAAGCGAGCACAGCTTTGGTATACATGTGGCTCAGATGGCAGGCATGCCAAAATCTGTAGTAAAGAGGGCCAATGAAGTACTGCAGGAACTTGAGAAATCCCACGAAAAGCAAACCCTCACCAAACCGGTTGGCGACCTGGCATCAGGACGGGAAGGCTACCAGATGAGTTTTTTCCAGCTCGACGATCCTGTGTTGAAACAGATAAGGGATGAGATAATGGACCTGGATGTGAATAATCTGACCCCTATAGAAGCCCTGAACAAGCTAAATGAGATCAAAAAGCTTACAGGGCTGAAGTAGTTTGTGTAAATGCAAATTTTCTTTAAATTTGCATGCCCATGCGGAAATAGCTCAGTTGGTAGAGCACGACCTTGCCAAGGTCGGGGTCGCGGGTTCGAGTCCCGTTTTCCGCTCTTGAACTAATTTTCAAGCAGTAACGCCTGCCGGCAGGCAGGCGTTTCGCTATTGGTTTCATGGAGCCCGGGTGGCGGAATTGGTAGACGCGCTGGACTTAAAATCCAGTGGGCCGCAAGGCCCGTGCGGGTTCAAGTCCCGCCCCGGGTACAGTATTTTCAAAAATCCCCTGTAGAAATAGCAATGCGGGGGATTTTTCTCTACTAACTGATCTGTGTTGAGAGCTCCGGAAGCCAAGTAATTTAAATTACTCTGATCTGACCGGGCCGGATAATATTAACCTCCCGATAATGAACCAGGCACCCAGGATGCCGGCGGCCAATCCTGAGATATTATAAGCTGCGTCAACAATATTGAAACTTCTCCCCGGGATGAATACCTGTGCGTATTCCAGCAGGAAAGAAACAATAAATCCCGCTCCCAAAACAAGGATGATCTCAAGTAATGGAAGCCTGAAGTTCCTGTCAAACCGCCAGAGGGTAATAAGTCCGCCCAGAATAAAATACCCTGCAAAATGTTCGAGGTAATCCCACCTGAAATCTGAATCAGTTTCCGGCAGGATATCAGATCCGTCATAAGGAATTAGTGATAAAACTACCAGAAATACCAGCCAGGTAATACTCAGAATTAACAGAAGAGTTTTATATTGAACTATTTTGGAAAAAAATTGTTTCATATTACAGTTGCCGGCATTCAGAAATGACCGGGTAGAGATACATTTTTGATATTATTATCAAGCTACCAGGTCTTGCATCAGTTTCTTGCGACTGAAAAATATCCTGCTTTTTACAGTGCCAATTTTAAGATCCAGCTCTTCTGCTATTTCCTTATACTTATACCCCTCATGGTGCATTTTAAAGGGAAGCCTGAATTCATTATCCAGCCGGTCGATTGTATTAATGATCTCTTCAGCTGAATATTCAGATTCGGGTGTGGGGACAGAGGTTGACTGGGACCCGTTCAGGTAGTAGAGATCAGTAGTATTGTCAAAGGTGGTGTTCTCTCTTACAGATCTCCGGTAATTATTTATGAATGTATTTTTCATTATGGTAAAGATCCAGGCCTTAAAATTTGTATACTCCGTGTATTTATCACGATTCGATAGCGCTTTCAGGTATGTTTCCTGTGTCAGGTCCGATGCATCCTCATGATTGGAGGTAAGGCTTAAGGCAAAACGCTCCAGGTGATCATTCATCGAGGTCAACTGATAGTTAAATTCTTTTGCAGTCATCTTTATTATTTTGTTTAATGTTTTTACAAAAATGTTCAACAAATATAAAGAAACATTAAACATATATGCAAAATATTTAAACAAAATATCTGGATCAACCAGGAGATTCTAAATAGATAGAACATATTAAAACGCTTTAATACAGTTTTATACAGGAATATATTTGTTGAGATTATAAATTAACGGTCATAAATTAACGTTCATCGAAAAACGTTATATATGAAACAAAAAATGTCGGGTGCTCATATGGCTTATGAAAGAATCTCCAGGAAATCATCCACAGTTTTAAGACGGATGATATTGGAAGGCAGATCGTTTTTCAGTCCCTCGGTTTGACGTCCGCTTATAAATATTGTTTGTTCAGTGAAATAATCAGAGAGCCTGGCAATATAAGATTCCAGTTCTGATCCGGAATGTACGGCTGTAATGGATGAAAGAAGGTAATCCAGATCCAGTGCAGCTGTAGCGTCGGCCATGTCTTTTAGCGGGACCCACTGGCCCAGGTAAGTGACCTGATGGCCCCTTTTTTGGATCAGGTAACTGTAAAAAAGTAATCCCAGTTCGTGCAACTCTCCTTCCGGGAGGAACAGGAGGAAGTGCCTGGGTTCAGATATATGTTTCGGGATTATGCTATCGATAGCTACAATTAACTTCTGACGGATATAATGCGCAACAAAATGCTCCTGTGCAGGGTTGATTGATCCTGTAAGCCAGAGAACCCCTATTTTTTCAAGGAAAGGATAGATGATCTTAAGAACCGTTTCTTCGAAGCCGGTTTGCAGAATTGCCCTGGAAATTATGCTGTCAAACCTGGTAGTGTCCATGTCAACCATGGCAATAATCATATTCTCAATCAAGGAATCGAAATCACCGGAGTCACGCGTCATCAGGAGTATCTTATCGGCAATCTCGTCCTTATTCATATCTACGATCCTGGATATCTTTATTCCATTCCTGTTAAGAATAGAAATATTCAGAATCTTCTTCAGGTCCTTATCGCTGTATGAGCGAATATTGGTATCGCTCCTGACCGGTTCAACCAGACTGTATCGTTTCTCCCACATCCTGATGGTATGGGCCTTGATACCTGATAATCTCTCTAAATCCTTTATTGAGTAAGCAGCCATTGTTTTTGTGTTCTTGACTCAATAACAATAAATATAGGTATTTGTTTAATACTTCAATTTGCCAGTTACAGGTAAGGGAGGTGATGGTATCAATCAGAATCAGTCTGATTTCATTCCTTCCAGTTTACGGATGATCATTAAACCATCCCTTATAGCCAGTATGGTATTTTCTACCCGGCTGTCCTGCTGTACCATTTTGTTAAATTCCATAACACCCCGGGTGGCTGTATCCTCAGGAGAAGGTTCCTGTACTATTTTTCCACCCCAGAGGACGTTGTCGGCCAGGATAATGCCGCCTGGTTTAACACGCTCAATAACCAGCCGGTAATAATCCACATACTCCTTTTTCTCCCCGTCTATATAGACCAGGTCGAATACCGGTTCAGCTATGCCAGGGATGATATCTCGTGCATCTCCAATCAGCAGTGTGATCCTGTCCTCAAGACCGGTTTTCATAAAATAGGATTCAATCATTTTCTTGCGTTCATCCTGTAATTCAATGGTGTACAGCATCCCATCCTTCCTCAGGCCTTTTGCCAGGCAGATCGCAGAATAACCGGTAAAAGTTCCGATTTCCAGGATGGTGCGGGGCCGGATCATACAGCTGAACATTTCAAGCAGCTTTCCCTGCAGGTGTCCGGCCAGCATCTGCGGATGAACCATGTCAAGCCAGGTTCGCCTGTTCAGCTCATTCAGAATTTTTTCTTCAGGAGAAGAATGTTCAATGATATACTTTTCGATTTGGGGATCTGATAGGTTCATCTGAAATTCCTTAATCAGGTAAAAATCAATTGAGACAGCTGATCTTCCCTGAAAATCTCGTTGGCAATCCCGAGCAGCTGGGAATCGCTTATTTTTTCAATTTTTGCAGCGATCTCTTCCAGGTTGTCAAACCTGTTGAATACCAGGAATGATTTCGCCATATTGAGCATCAGGTTTTCATGGTTCTCTGCAGCAATGGCGATCTGTCCCAACAGCTGCTTTTTTGCCTTATGTAACTGCAGGCTGCCAAGTTTCTGATTCCGCAGTTTTTTAAATTCACCCAGGACAACATTCAGGCTTTTATCCATTTTCTGTTTCTCGCTGCTGAAGTACACGCAAAAAATCCCTGTATCCGAGTAAGGGTTATAATGGGATTCGGCCTGGTAGGATAATCCATTCTTTTCCCTGAGTGTCATATTGAGCCTGGTATTCAGTCCCGGGCCTCCCAGTATATTATTCAGCAGGTGAAGGGGAATGCGGCGCTCGTCATGTAAGGGGTAAGCGAGGTTCCCGATAATGAAGTGTGCCTGGTGGGTATTTTTTTCCAATCTATTTGTGCAGGGAGTTGTTTTTGTAATTACCACCCTGCTTTCGGTTCTTGATCTGCCTGTTATCTTCCCGAAATATTTTTCAACCAGCCTGACTAGCAGGTTAAAAGAGATATTTCCCACAGAACAAATCACCATCTCATCAGTGGGGTAGTTCTTCCCTGTGAAATCAATAATATCTTTTCTGTGTATCCTGTTAAGTGATTCCCAGGTACCCAGTATGTTCCTTCCGATTGCCTGGGAATGGAATAATTGTTCTTCGAAATCATCAAATATCTGTTCGGATGGATTATCGAGATAAGAGTTGATCTCATCAATTATAACTTCCTTTTCTTTTAGCAGTTCATTTTCAGGAAAAACAGAATTGTAGAGAATATCAAAAAGCAATTCAACGGATCTCTCGTAATCCTGTTTCATAAAGGAAGTGTATAGGGCTGTTTCCTCTTTGGTGGTATATGCATTGATTTCTCCTCCTGCATCTTCCATCCGGCTTATAATATGATAGGCCTTCCTTTTTTTTGTGCCCTTGAACAACATATGTTCAACAAGGTGAGCCATACCATGCTGCTGCGGTTCTTCATCACGGGACCCTGTATTCATGAGTATCCCGAAATGAGCTACTAAATTCGGAACCTGCCTGTGAATCAGCCTGATACCATTGGGAAAAGTATGAGCCTGGTAATTCATCCCACAAATATAGACAATTAATCAAGCCCTGCAGCAGGCATTCATGAAGCAGAAAAGGCAGCCAGTTTAACATTTCATTAAGATAAAGAGATAAAAATATCCGTAATTTTGCGGTGCTTATTAAGGAAATTGATTTTGATTGCCCTTACGACAAACCTAACTACTGAAAAAATGGAAACAAGAAATATACTTTTTACAATCCTGCTGGTATTTTCAGCAGGCAGCCTTTTTGGACAGGCTGCCCCACCTGTAGATGAAGGTACTGACCCTTCTCAAGGAGGAGGACTGTTCGGCCTGGTGATAGATAAGACTACCAGCCAACCTGTGGAGTTTGCCACAATTGGCCTGTATAATTCCACAGATTCTTCCCTGGTTACAGGGACCATCACTGACTATGAAGGAAATTTCAGGATTGAGCAGGTTCCGTTTGGGGACTACTATATGGATATAAGGTTCATAGGGTACACCAATACACGGATTAATAATGTTGCCTTAAGTGCAAATCAGAGCAATAGGGAAATAGGTGAAATACCACTTCAGCAGGCAGCTACGGCCCTTGAAGAGGTGGAGATCGTCGCTGAACGGGCCGCCGTTGAATACAAGATCGACAAGAAAGTGATCAATGTATCACAGAGTGTGGCAGCTGCAGGCGGAACCGCCATCGATGTGCTGGAGACCTCACCGGGTATCCAGACAGATATCAATGGTGATGTGCTGCTGCGCGGGAGCTCCAGTTTTACTGTCCTGATAGATGGCAAACCGAGCGTACTTGAAGGGAACGATGCCCTGAGGCAACTTCCGGCCAGCTCCATACAAAGCCTTGAGATTATTACCAATCCTTCTGCAAAATATGATCCTGAAGGTACTACAGGTATTATTAACCTCATTATGAAAAAAGGCTATACCGAAGGCCTCAATGGCATGGTCAGTGCAAATTATATGACATGGAAAAAATATGGAACAGAACTGACTCTTAATTAT
>CAZILN010000378.1:0-4766 GCA_964540005.1 uncultured Bacteroidaceae bacterium
CATTAATCTTCTTTCCAATGCCATTGATGCCCTGAGCGAAGGGCCGGACAAAAAAATCACGCTCAGCAGCCATTCCTCAGGCGGACGAACTTATATCCAGGTCAAAGACAATGGTCCGGGCATAGACCAGGAAAACACAGATAAGATCTTCATTCCCTTCTTCACTACCAAGAAAAAAGGATCAGGAATAGGCCTGAGCCTGGCCAGGCAGATCATGAGGGCCCATAAGGGAAGCATCAGCTTCCAGACTGAAAAAGGTGTCGGCACCTGTTTTATGATGGAGTTTTAAAATATTCATTCAGAGATCAGCCCTGTCTTACAGTATTCAACAGAGAACAATAAAAAGGCCATCATTAAAAAGCACTTTGCCTTTTATGACGGCCTCTTATTAAAACTAAACCAATTATATATTTTGTACCAGGTTTTTATTCACATCCAGCTGTGATTTAGGAATGGGGAAAACCAACTTTACATCATCCCAGTTGTATTTATTACCAACAATATCCTTGGCGAAATTGGTTTTATGTATCCTTTTCATATTGTGATAGTAGTCACCTTCCAGGTATAATTCTACTGTTCTTTCCCTTTCACAGTCACCCAGGTTAGCGGATCCGGTCAGACTACTGACACCGGAACGGTTCCTGACAACATTCAGATCATCGGCTGCCCCTGATCCGTTACCGGAATTTACCCTGGCTTCAGCCCTGTTAAGGTATACCTCTGCAAGCCTGATAACCGGAATATTAAGATATTCAACATCAAACTTGGTAGAGTATACCTTCCCTTCAATATTGATAAAGGTATGGTCAACGCGTGCCCTGGCATCATCTTCCCCTGCGATTACATTGGCACCTATTTTACTCAGATAGGGACCATCAAGTGAAAACTTGGCATTTGAGGCCAGCCGGTAGTACCCCCGGAGTGTACCGGAAGCATCATCTGTACCGGAAGCCAGTACTGCAAAGAGTACTTCAGAATGCGGATTTCCTGTTGTAAAACAATCCAGCACATCATCGGCCAGGCCTCCATTGGTCTGACCTGAAAAATTGCTTATGACATTATCCGCTGTTTCAATTACTTTGGCCCAGTCTTCCTGGTAAAAATACACCCTTGAAAGGTAAGCTTTGGCACCCAGGGAGGATGCTCTTCCGCCAGTATTGATACCTTCCAGCAGGGTAGCTGCATCTTCCAGGTCCAGAATGATCTGTGTATAAGCTTCATCTATAGTAGCTCTTGCCGGAGTATCAAAGGGGCCCAGTGGTTCTGTGAAAACAGGAACGGCCAGGGGACCATGTCCCTGAACATCAAAACCATATAAACGAGTCAGTTCGAAAAAAATTATACCCCTGAGAAATTTCGCCTCACCCTCAATTCGCATTCTTATCTCATCGGTCATATCCGCATCATCCACCGTAGGCAGAAAATCCAGGATCCGGTTGATGATCCCGATCGCTTCATAAGATACCTGCCATGTGACATGTACGATCTGGTTACTTTGCCCTGACATGGTTTTATTCAGCATCTGCAATTCTTCGAATACCGTGTTCTGCAAACCGGATATCTTCACGGTACCGCTGATCATATCCGTAGAGATCCAGTACCGTCCTCCGTAAAGGTATCCGTTCTGTATTTTATCATATGCCCCTGCCAGAGCAGCATCCAGACCAATAGTTGAATTAAGCGCTACCTCATCGGCCAGTTCCACAGTTGGAGAAACATCCAGTATATCTTCGCAGGATGTGAATCCCAGAACTGCCGATAGTAAAATGCCTGTTATATATTTCATGCTTTTCATTGTATTGAGTTTTTTCATGTTAAAAATCCAGTTCAATCCCGAAGCTGATTGTCTTTACCTGTGGAGGAGAAAGGTAGGTCACCCCCTGTGTAATATTACCAGATCCATCACGGTTAACTTCCGGATCCCAGCCTGTATAATTGGTGAGGGTCCACAGATTGGTACCTCCCACATATATTCTGAGTCTTTCAACCATGAACCGGTTAGACAGTGATGCAGGCAATGTATAGCCGAGACTGATAGTTTTCAGACGCAGATAGGACGCATCCTCCAGGTATCTGGTAGAATTGAAGTTCCTGTTTTCTGGCTGCCAGTATAGTTTATGGGACGATCCATCCGGATTTTCCTCGGACCATGCATCCTTGATCTTGGCAGTCTGGTTCCAGTTCCCATCAAATCCTCCGTCAAGAAATTTACCATCATCACGGTACACATCCATCCCCACATTAAATGTAAAGAAAACCGATACGTCTATCCCTTTGAACATAAAACTGTTATTCAGTCCGCCATAGAATTTCGGATAGGGATTCCCTGTGAATTTAGCGTCCCTGTCAAAATTGAACTCATTGGTCAATTCGCCCCAGTTATTATAGAACAATTCATCACCGGCCTTGATATCAATATCCTTTGTAGTGGTGCCAAGTTCCTGGTCATTGAAATCCACCCAATCGGTCACGGTTACAGTTTCATCTTCCCGTGCGATCCCGTACCATTCCACCAGCTCCCAGGTACCAATGGCCCATCCTTCTGCCACAACATTATTCCCATAATTTTCACCGGCCAGTTGTTCATCTTCCGTGTTTGTCACAACGTTAGTATTCCGGCTCAGGTTCAGGTCAGTAATCCACTGAAACTGTGAAGTGGCGGGCAGGTTATGTGAAGTCAGGAATATCTCTACGCCCTTATTCTCCATGTCACCCACATTCATGATTATAGATGATGAACCACTCGTCTGGTTGATCGGCCGTGGCAGTATAAGGTCGGATGTTTTCTTGAAATAGTAATCAAATCCCCCGGCAATCCTTCCGGTCCATAGCTGGAAATCAAGACCGAGATCCATCTGTGCGGAACGTTCCCACCTGAGATCCGGATTCTCCACACTGGCAATAACCAATCCGGGCCATCCCATGTAATTACCCGTCCTCCATCTTCCCATATAGGCAAAATCATCAAATTCACCATTCCCGGTTACTCCGAAACTTCCTCTCAGTTTAAGGTAGGAAACAACAGGTACGGATGCAAAAAATGTCTCCTCTGAAACGGTCCAGCCTATCGAGGCTGCCGGGAACCAGCCGTATTTATAATTATCTCCGAATCGTGATGATCCGTCACGGCTGATGCTTCCCGTAGCATAGTATTTATTTTTCAGGTTATAACCTATCCTGCCGAAATAAGAAAGGAATCCTGATCCTGTTTCATAACCGCTTCCAGACTGAATCGCCCCGTTATTAGGGTGTTTCAGTCCCGGATTCGGAAACTCACTTGCCTGGAAGAGGGATTCGTACTGTCTCCTGGTTTCAAGTGACATACCTACCATACCGGTCACATGATGGATATCTGAAAAAGACTGATTGAAATTTAAAAAACTCTTCGAATTCAGGTTGGTCAGCAGCACCCTGCGGTCCATCCCATAACCATTTTCCTGAGTAATGGTCCCCACATGCCTGGCTTCACGCTGATTGTAAATGTTGGCTCCTGCCTCCGTACGGAATGAAAGCCAATCAGTGAAATTGTACTCTCCGTAAACCGTCCCGATAGTAGTAAATACCTGCATGCCGTAAGTCAGGTTAGCTTCGTAGGCTACAGGATTGGTACCGCTGCGGGGCTCATAGAATTTGCCAGTTGAATCATAAACGGGCATAATCGGTAAAGAACGGCTCTGTGCTGTTCCGAGTCCCCCGGCCCAACCTGTGGGTACTCTTTCATTAAGTTCATATACGAAGGTAGTTTTTGTACCAATCGAAAATTTCTTATTGGCTTTGTGATCGAAATTTGCTTTGGCACTCAGTCTCTTATAATCATTACCTATCTGTATGCCTTCCTCATCGCGGTATGAACCGCCGATATAAAAGGTATTTTTAACATCTCCTCCGCTTGCTGAAAGATTAAAATTATGCACGGCACCGGTCCGGGTCATTTCATCAATCCAGTCGGTATTTGTATTTTCCGCTATCTCGCGGGTGATCCCGAAAGGAAGGTTGTCAAAAAATGCCTGTTCGGATTCCTCCAGTGTGCTGTATTCCGGATCATCATTGTAGAACATGGAATTATTCCAGGCCTTAAGACCGTATTCAACATACTCCGGTCCGGTCAGCATATCCGGGATATTTGTAACGCTGTTGAAACCCAGCCAGTATCCGGCATTAAATTGTGTTTTACCGGCTTTCCCTGATTTTGTTGTTATCAGTACTACGCCGTTTGCAGACCTTGAACCGTATATGGCGGCTGCAGAAGCATCTTTCAGGATCTCAACCGATTCGATGTCTGAGGGACTTATGGCAGATAATGTGTTGGTCCCGTCGGCCCAGCCATTGGCAAAGTTCCCGGTTATTACAGGGATCCCGTCAACAACGTACAGGGGCTGACTGCTGGCCCTGATTGACGAAGTTCCCCGAATCCTTACTGTCATAGCAGAGCCGGGCATTCCGTTAGAGGTTGAGATCATTACACCCGCAGCCTTACCCTGGAGCGCGCTTTGAAAGCTCGGCTCGGTACTGTTCCTCAACTCATCCGATTTGACACTTGAGATAGAACTGGTAATATCTCTTTTTCTTTTAGTACCATAGCCGATGACAACCAGTTCATCAAGCTGAGTAATGTCCTCTTCGAGGGTAAAGTCAACTGTGACAATTTGTCCTTCATTGACGGTGATGTTCTGTGTGGTCTTTTTATACCCCACATAGGATGCTACAAGAGTAACCTCACCGGCGGGAAGAGAGGAAATGGTATAACTCCCATCAATATCTGTGAT
>CAZILN010000379.1:0-4616 GCA_964540005.1 uncultured Bacteroidaceae bacterium
ATCCGCACTCTCCAGGTTTAACTGGATACGATAGAATCCCGGTTCCGTTATAGTAATATTGGCACCAGCTTCTTCAAGTATTCCGTCAGCTCCATCATCTCCATACTGCAGATCGGGGGCATCATTGGCCCTGAACCGGAACTCTCCGGCGGTCAGATACAATCCGGCATACCAGTATCCGCTGTCGCGGTTAAAGACCATATCCTGGTCCGAGATCTCTCCGTCTGCTGTTGCTGATCCTATTACGCCCCATACAGTTCTCATGAGGGTATAGGTCTTTGCTGTCGTATCTACATTGACCTTATAATAGCCTTCTCCCTCATGTGTTATTATGTTGCCCCCGTCCCGGTCAAGAAAGCCATCATCTTCATTATCTCCATAATTGATGGCCCAACTGGGGCCCAGGGTGAATTTAAATTCCATCCAGTCCTCCAGATACAGATATCCTTCGTACAGGTTATCGCTGTTTGCCGATGCTAATACTGCAGATGAATCAGACGGGTTCCAGTTATTGTGGCTCCCCGGCAACTGCATCAGGGGATATTCGGCCAGGCTTTCCCCGATAAAGGAAGACCCGGCGGGATTATAAACGTACTTAATGCCCTCGAGCAACCACCAGTTCCATGGTGTGACCCAGACCTGTTCCCCGTTGGTATTGAACTTGATTATCCGGCCGGAATCCCAATCTCCTTCGCCCCAGCCATCGGCAAAAAGTATATAGCAGGAACCTTCAAGGTCTATAGTCATTTTATTGGGATGCTGGTCTCCCCCCGTCATGTAATTTTCTGCCCACAGGACTGTGCCGTCAGGGTCATATTTTACCAGGAAAAGATCCTGACCGTCTATATCAGTTATAGTTGTACCGCTGAAATCAGCTATATCGGTTATTAGCACACCGGTTACATATACATTGCCATTAATATCTACCTCTATCTCTCTGGTCCTGACAACAGTATTCTCAGAACAGGCAATCTGCTCCGCCCAGATGAGGGTCCCGTCCTCATCGAACTTGGCCACGAATGATTCTATAATCCCTGTACCGGTCAGGGTTATGGCATCAAATTTGATTTCCCCGCTGAAGGTCCCGGTAACATAAATATTATTATCCTGATCCACTGCCAGGTCCACACCCTCATCCGGTCCGGTCCCGCCCAGGGCCTCCACCCACTCGAATGCAGGGGGAGCTTCAGGAAATTGTGCACATACATTTGTTAAACTGATAATAAGTACAGAGCCAAGGAAAGAGCATATCCTTTTCATGTGATAAGATTTAGTGGTTCACAAAATGCATTTATATTAACTGACAATATATTAGTGATGAAAGGTTGCCGCATCAGGAATATTTATGGCAATTAAATTACTATTTTTTCTATTCTTTTATGAATTTTCGCCTTGTGATTTTATTTCCCGATACAAGCTTGAGATAGTAGACTCCAGGATTAATGTCCTCAATGTTAATTTGTTTGATCCCGGAAACATTAATTGTTTTTCTCATTTCAAGCTGTCCAAGGCTGTTATAAATAAAGACTTCTGCCTGCCGGGCAGTTTCAACATCCCATTCAATGTACAGGATCCTTCCGGCAGGATTGGGATAAAGTTTAATTTTTTCTGGTTTAATTTCACCGACGGTATTGGGTGAAATATCATATCGTGCCTGGAAACCTTTGCCTGTAGTGGCGCTGTCCGAAGTAAACTGTACAAATACTGTAGATCCTGCTTCCAGGGGGGTGGAAGCAGGTGGAGGTTGTTGGTTATTATATTCAGCAAGCAAATCTTCCTCGGCGCTGCTTCCGTTATAGACTCTCAACCAGTCCCCCGGCTGAATGTCAAAACTATCCGGGTGAAAATACAGGTAAATTTCGACCGTACCAGTAGGTGCTATGGTCCATGAACAGCTGGTATTATTATTATAACCGTGTTCAGAACAACCGTGGTTAAAATGCCCCTGCGGATCAAACATGGTTGTATCCCCACACATCCTTTGGCAGCTAACCAACAGGGCTTTCGAGATGCTACCGGAGCATCCCTTGTCGCTGGTGCCGCTCAGGGTATATTCAGTATCATTTTCCGGGGAAGCAGTAACCGTGCTGCCTGTAGTTGCGCTGAGTCCGGTAGCCGGACTCCACTGGTAACTCACTGCCCCGCTGGCATGTATGATGGTGTTTTCACCAGCAGGCACCGGGTTGTTTTCAAATACCATATCAAGATCAGGGGGTGGATTAACGGTAATTGTGACTGAATCCTGATTTGTGCAAGCTGTGGAATCCAGGGTGACAGCTAAAATGTAGGTGCTTGTTGTCTCGGGGGTAATCCCGGGATTGCTGATTTCTGAAAATATAGTCGTTGAGTTCTGGAGCCGCCATGCATAACTGTGCCCGTCAATAGAGTATGAACCGATGTCAATTGATTCCCCTTCACAGATTTCACTGTCCGGGATGACATTTGCCGCTGGTACGGATTTGATCTTCAGTGTGGCAATTGAAGTGCTGCTGTTACATTTTCCATTAGCCTGTATGACATACCATTTGTATGTGCCAACCTGGGTCTTACCTGAAGTAAAGGTATTTCCAAGATGAGCCAGAGCGGTTAGACCGGCGTCAGAGAACCATTTTACATCTGAACCGGTGGCAGTCAGATCGGGGATATCTTCTCCAAAGCATGCCTGAATGTCTGAGCAGACCGGCGCGTCAGGATAGGTAATGATCGCAAGTGATACAGAATCAACTTTACTGCTGCATTCATCAAGCCTGTCCACTAGATACCATGTGTAGGTTCCCGGATCGGTCACCCCTGGAGTAAATGAAGTGCCGGTTTGCACCAGGATGGTGAGTCCCGCATCAGCATACCATGTAATGTTCTGTCCGCTGGAAGTAAGAGCCGGAACGGTTTCATCCGAGCAGATACCGACATCTTCTGCAATTGGGTCCGGTATCTGATCCTTAATAAAAAGTACAGATGTGTCGGGCGGACTTTCGCAATTGTTAACTGTCTGTGTGACATACCATTTGTGTTCCCCTGATATAATCTCATCAGGAGTAAATTCCGTTCCTGTGTATACCAGGCTTGAGGGGCCAGGATCACTGTACCACTTTATATCTGTTCCCGTTGCTGACAGCACTGTACCTGTTACGCCAAAACAAATGCTTACATCACCGGCTGCAGGTTTAGACGGGGTGTTGTTGATAAATAGTTTTACTGTATCGGACGGACTTTCACAATTGTTGACGGTTTGTGTGATGTACCATGTATGGGTTCCTGCCTGATCTTTTCCGGTGACAAAAGTACTTCCTGTATTTACCGGATTTTGTAGCTGGGGGTCTGTATACCAGGTGAGATTCGTCCCTTCGGCAGTGAGATCGGGGATGAGTCCTCCGATACATCCGTAACGGTCCTCAGATACGGGTTGTACCGGGATCTCATATATGGCAACTTTAACCGAATCAGGATTGCTCTCACATTTAGTCCCGGTCTGGGTGACATAATAGGTATAGGAGCCAGGCTCTGTAATTCCAGGTTCATAACTTTCGCTGGTTGCCAGCTGGGTTGCCAACTGATTATCGGCATACCAGGTTATATCTGTGCCGGTTGCTGATATTGCAACTGTTTCCCCCTCACAAAAATCAAGGTTGGTAACACCGGGTGGTTCAGGAGTAGTTTCCAGGCTGAGCGTCAGGCTGGCACAGTCAGTAGTATCGCATACACCTTCTGCCCTGACATAGTAGATTGATTCTACGTCCTGGGAAATGTTTATGGAGGATCCGAATCCGAGCGTATCACCCTGGCATTCATCTGCGTACCAGGCCCACCTTGCGCCTGTTCCCAGGGAACCGCCCTCGACGGTCAGCGTGGTCTCTTCCCTTGGACAAACGGCTGCCTTGGCCGGTGTAATCCCTGTGGCTGCTGACGATAAATCACTGACTTCAACGGTAACCTCAACGCAATTGCTGACTCCGCATGCATTCTCCTGTCTTAAGTAATAGGTGGTGGTTTCTGTGGGGTATATGTATCCAAGGCTAGATCCCCTGTCTACCTCTGTGCCTCCACAACTGCCTGTATACCAGGTCCACCAGGCACCTGTCTGAAGATCTCCCTGCCGGGTCAAAATAGCCGGACTACCTGGACAACTCGATGGTTGGTCGACTGATATTCCTGTTGGTGAATACGGACTGCTTGTTTTAGTAACAGTTGCCCAATTTGTTTTTACCCATCCTGTAGTGCTTGTCACTTTGACTTTGTATTCCTCAGTCGAATAGGATATATCACCATAAGAGATCGTAAGTGAAGAGCTTGTTTCTCCGGGTATCTCTACCTCGGTTGCTGGTGCCCCTAAATACTCTCTTTGATAATACCATTGGTAGGATAGAAAGCAGAATTCTACCCCGCAAGATGCTGTGACGCTTAATGTTACTGAAGATTCCGGACAGACATAGCTATCCTGGGGGTATTGGAGGATTGTGGGTTGAGAATAAAGAGGTAAAAGGATAATTAACCACAATACTAAGCTAGAAAGGAGTTTTTTGTTCATGATATATATAATTCTGTTAGTTTCAGTTTAACAGTATTTTTGGTATTGGAGAAAAAAACTGAAGGTTTAAAAGTTACAAAAATTTTTGAAA
>CAZILN010000380.1:0-22726 GCA_964540005.1 uncultured Bacteroidaceae bacterium
TTCTTCCCTTAGCTGCATATATGCTTTAGGATGCAGGCAGGCCGGACATGTCTCCATTGCTTCTTCAGATTCATATACATAACCACAATTGATACATTTCCACCAGACCTTTCCGTCCTTTATAAAAACTTTGTCTTCGGAAATATTCTGTAAAAGCTTTAAATACCGTCGTTCGTGTTCTGCTTCAACTTTTGCTATCATTTTAAAAGCTGTTGATACCTCGGGAAATCCTTCTTCTTTTGCAATCTCAGCAAACTTGGGATACAGCTCTGTCCATTCTTCATTTTCACCTTCAGCAGCTGCTTTCAGGTTTTCCTTTGTCGTTCCTATGATCCCGGCTGGATAGCATGCTGTTATTTCAGTCATGCCCCCTTCCAGGAATTTGAAAAAGCGTTTGGCATGTTCTTTTTCCTGGTTTGCTGTCTCCTGGAATAATGCTGCAATCTGCTCGTAACCTTCTTTCTTTGCTTGTTTGGAGAAGAATTCATAACGGTTCCTGGCCTGCGATTCGCCTGCAAATGCCTTTAATAAATTCTGTTCTGTTTGTGTTCCTTTTAATGATTGTGCCATGGTTAGTAATTTTTTATAGCTTAGACTTCAAAAAAATCATCTTTGTCGGCTCCGCATACTGGACATTTCCAGTCAACCGGCAGATCAGAAAATTTGATGTCTTCTTTAGTGTCGTCGTAAATGTGCCCACAGGCAGCGCATTTATACTTAGCTGATGTTACTTCCTGTTTCTTGTCAGAGAGTTTTGATCTGTCAATATATGTTGGAGCGTTTTTAGGGGCAAGTCCTTTTTTAATCTTGCGGTAATAGGCATATGTGAGAGGCTCAGTGGTATCATCCAGGATTTCTGACGCGATCAATTCGCCAATAAATATCCAGTGAGTACCCACATCGAATTTTTCAATCACTTTACATTCGAGCCAGGCAATACATTCATTCAACACAATCGGCACACCGGTTTCCCCATACTTAAGATCCATACTTTCAAGCTTATTCATATCCCTGCCACTCTTATAACCGAACTTCCCAATTATCTTTGAATCAGCATTCTCATGTAAAACTGAAACGGAAAAACAAGCATATTTTTCAATAACTTCACTTGAATAATTATCCTTATTACAGCAGGCTGCAAACTTTGCAGGTTCAGCAGTTACCTGAAAAAATGTGTTGGAAATGAAGCCATTTCCATATTCTTTGTTTCCAGAGCTTACGATATATAAACCGTAACTAACTTTGAAGAGTGTTTCATAATTAATCATGATTATCGTTTTTAGTCTTAAATGAGAATATATCTCCCTTGCGAATCATAAAAATCATGGATTTTTTGGAGATATTCAGCGTTTAAAATTAATCTAAGTGAAAAATAATTTAATTTTAGAAATATACAAATAAGCATTTTAATGAGAAACTGATGGAGAGAATATTGATATTGACGATCTGGAGGGTGCCTTGCGGGCTGAAGCATTGATGGAAATCTGGGGAGGGCATCCCGGGACTACCGGACTGGCATTCAGGTTCAACCGGAATGAGTGGATTGAAATACCGGGATAGAGAGCATACCCGGACAAAAGGAATGTTACACCAAAGAATATAATGTTATTGTGGATATACCTCTTGACCAGCTCATTGAAGGGAATAATACTTTTGAGGGTAACAGCGGCGGACAAATTTGCCATGATTTTGACTGGGGACAGTGGGGATGGTATGCCATGATAGTCAGGATCTATTATGATGAGGCCCCATTCACTGTTACGTGGGATACTGAATTCATACCCGATCAGAGGAAAGGCAGTATCCGGCTGCTGGCCAGGATACAGGATGAAACCGGCTGCTGGTATGTTACTCAGGCAGTTGATAATCTGAGCCTGGAAAGGGAAGATGTATCTGTAAAAATGTATACAGCTTACGATATTCCTGAAAAATTCTGGGTTAGGGACGGGGAGAAAAAGGGTTGTAAGATCCGTATAGACAACCTTGACCGGGCCAGCGAAGCACTATTCTATCACCGGACATGGAACGGAGGCAAGGAAGAGGCGGCCGTCGGCATAAAAGACAAACCGGTGACCATTAACAAGTGGTCAGCTTCGGCAGGGGGCGAGGAGCACTTTTACGCCCTGTCCGGGATAAAGGTACCTGTCGGTGAACTGCTTCAAGGCATAAACAATGTATGGTATGAATCAACCACTGTGCATCACGGGATTGAGATACTGTGGCCCGGACCGGCAATTATAATCAGGTATGAGAAGTAACGGTCCGGATATATATCCTGAAGAACCAATAAATACTATTAAAACTCCATAAAACCAACCTTATGGCAACATCAAAACTAAACAGGCGGGAATTCATAGGAACCACCGTAATGGCCAGCGGGGCGCTGGCATTTACGCCGGCAGGATTATACAAGTACTTCTTTGGCAGCAGTTCCGGGCTTGCGAGTCCGGCTTTCACACCGCTGCGGGTAAAATTTGTTCAGACAGGAGTCATTCATGAAGAGACCTTTGAAGGATCGTGCCGTGTGGGAGAGCTTGAATGGCTTACCATGGAAGCAGAAAAGAAACAGGCAGAAAGTTCCCTGGAAGACCTGAAAACCCGGTTGGGAGATATACACTTCCCTGCAGGCGTGGAGACCCTTTCACCTGAGGGGGTCTGGATGTGGGTGGAAAGGGCCAACCCGGAAATAGTGCTGAAACAGGAAGAACTTGAAAAACTCCGGAAGGATGACGCCACAACAGATGTTTATGTGGTGCAGGGCGGACTGCCCCAGTATACCTGTCTGCGTGTTGCGGAAGAATTTGGCAAGCCGGTGATCATGGGAAATGTGCCGGGGTGGGGACTGGATGCCCCTGCCGGTTTACGGGCCAAAGGGTATGAAGGATTCTATGTCCAGAATATGGAAGAACTGGGCAAGCTGCTCCGGGTATTCAAGGCGAGAAAAGGCATTCAGAATACCAGGTTCCTTAATGTTACCAATTTTAAAGAGGTGCCGAAAGGGGTGATCTCAGCTATCAGTGATCCGGATATCCTTAAGGAGCAATATGGACTGGGTTATCATACCCTTGATTACAATGAGTTCTTTGATGGTATGGACAGGATATTGGAATCCAAAGACATACAGGAGAAGTCTGCCGGTCTGGCCAGAGAGTTAATGGCCGGTGCATCGGGTACTAACATGACTGAAAAGGATGTGGTGAACTCCTTTAATTTTTATCTTACCGTACTGCATTTTATGGAGGAATATAATTGTAACTCTTTCGGGATCGAATGTTTCGAACTGTGCAGTTCCATGAATCCCTGGAACAGGAGGTTTACTCCCTGCATGACCCACTCCCTTCTCAAGAACGCAGGTTTCCCGTCAACCTGTGAAAATGACCTGAATGCCATGCTTGCTATGGCAATCATGATGTACATATCACACAAACCGGCCTATATGGGTAATCCCGATTTTGATACAGAATCAAATATCCTGACCCTTCATCATTCCGATTCACCAACAAAAATGAACGGGTTTGACCAGCCGGATGATTATTATGAGATCAAAAGCTTTACCTATGCAGGTTTTGGTGCCAGCATTCGTTATGACTATGAAAAGAAAAAAGGACAGGCTGTAACATTAAGTCGTTTCGACCCATCGGGAAAAAAGCTGATCCTCACCAGCGGAGAGATAACAGGAGGCGGAGGTATGGAAGGTTATAACTGTGCACAATCAGTCAGTATCAGGATACCGGACTGTAAGGAAATGCAGCGGGAAATGCAGAATTACGGGCACCACCTGGCCATGGTCTTCGATGACTGGACCGACCAGATAAGGGATCTGGGCGATTTAATGGGATTCGAGGTGGTCAGGGTTTGAGCATGTATATGCCTGTTTTTGATCGGATAATTAATCAACATAATAACTATATGAAGAGAAAAGACTTCCTTAAGGCAGGGGTGGTAGCAGTTTCTGCTATCCCCGGCGTAGCGGCTGTCGGCTCATGTGTACCTGCCGGATCAGAATCCACTGAGCAAATGAAGAAAGCAACAAGAAAAGAAGGTCAGCCTTCCGCCATCACTATGTGGGAATTTTCATGGATAGAAAGGCGATGGCCAGGAGCCGGCTATGAGGACTGGGACCTGGCCCTTGATGAACTGGCAGAACGGGGCTATGATGCCATCAGGATAGATGCCTTTCCCCACCTTGTGGCCGCAGATCCTGTCAGGGAATGGCTGGTGGAACCTCACTGGGACCAGCAGGACTGGGGAAGCCCGGCCCTGAATAAGGTTCAGATACAGCCCAATTTAAACGAATTCATTCGCCGTTGCAGGGAAAGGAACATTATGGTCGGGCTCTCCACATGGTGGCGGATAGATCAGCAGCGGCTGAACGAACAGATTGACAGTCCGGCTAAACTGGCCGAAGTATGGAAAAAAACCATAGACAGCATTGCAGAAGATGACTTACTGGACAATATCATGTATGTGGATATGAACAATGAGTTCCCGATCAAGGTATGGACCCCTTACCTGGCCGAAGGCTTTATCAGGAATTCGAATGAAGGCCGCCGGTGGATGTCGGAAGCCATAGAATTGCTCAAAAAGGATTATCCGGGCTTAAAATATACCTTCTCATTTACCACCGAGTATGACAGATGGGAAAGCGAGGATGTATCCATGCATGATTTCCTGGAACTGCATTGCTGGATGACCCACTGGTGCGATTTTTACCAGCAGGCCGGCTATGGCTATGAGCGGTTCAGTCCGGGCGGATACAACAACCTGGTAAAGAATGGGGAAAGGCTCTATCGGGGAAACCCTGATTACTGGAAAGGAAAGCTAAAGGAAGGGATTGAACTGCTGGCCCAGTGGTCACGAACATCGGGTAAGCCACTCATTACAACGGAATGCTGGGGGGTGGTTGATTACAAGGACTGGCCCCTGCTGAACTGGGACTGGATCAAGGAACTCTGTGCTTTCGGAACAGAGGTGGCGGCTGCAACCGGGAGATGGATAGGAATCAGTACCAGTAATTTCTGCGGGCCACAGTTTGTCGGAATGTGGCGGGATATCGAATGGCACCGGCGGTTGACCGGCATCATCCATAATGCAAGCGTGGATGATGACCTGAAAGGAAAGATGTGGTTCTAGGCTTAGAATGGTGATACCAGATCAACTGAGAACAGGGGAACTATACTTTTGGTTCCCATCCCGGTTCATACTCCCTGCTCCATAATTTCTCTGCTGCAGGATTGTCAATGGTATGCCCTGTATCCTGGTTGATATACAGGGTACGCCCCGTGCGCAATGAAATATTGCCAAGCTGGCACATCAGGACGCTCTTATGGCCCACATCTATCGGCGAGTTAAGTTTTTCCTTACCACGTAAGGATTCAATGAAATTATTTGAATGAGCGGATCCGAGTCCGGGATCCCTGGCATCAAGGGCATTGGCATTTTTTACTCCCGGTTCCTTAACTTCTTTGATGAATTTATTTTCCATATCAAAAACCTTGTAATAATCATCCATGTAGGCAATTGTCCCCTTTGTTCCGTTAATGATGACACCGTTTCCCGAATCGTACATCTGATATGAGTTACAGGAACGGCCTTCCCAGGTGATCATCTTGCCTTCCAGGAATTCATAGCTGATGGTCTGTGTATCCGGGCATTCCCAGTCATCCTCCCTGACATAATGATACCTGCCTCCCAGGGAGGCCACCTTGATCGGATAGTCCATTCCCAGGACCCAGCGGGCTACATCAATGGAATGGGTCCCGTTATTTAGGGCTTCCCCTGTTCCCCAGTGCCAGAACCAGTGCCAGTTGTACGGATGAATGTTATCACGGTAGGGTACCCTGGGAGCCGGACCCTGCCAGAGATCAAAATCAAGGTAATCGGGCACGGCTGTTTCTTTTCCGAATCCTATCGGTGCCCGGTTATTAGTGTACCAGGTACGTGCAAAATACGGGTTCCCGATGATTCCCTCCCTCACTTCCTGCACCATGTGCTGTGTTACCTTCATGGAACGGCGCTGGGTGCCCATCTGAACTAATTTCCCATATCTTTTAGTTGCTTCGACAAGTAATTCTCCTTCACGGGGATTATGGCTGCAGGGTTTTTCAACATACACATTCTTACCGGCTTTCACTGCATCTATTGCCATAGGGGCATGCCAGTGATCGGGGGTGGCAATGACAAGTGCATCTATATCTTTGTCGTCCAGCGCTTTACGGTAATCGCTGATGTTCTGGGGTTTCGTCCCCTGATTCTCCTTAACCTCTTCTGAAAGGGGGCTAAAATAACGACTGTCGACATCCACCAGGTATTTGATCTCACAGCCAGGGATGGTTGAGAATTCGTGAGATAATTGTGCTCCCCTGCTGCGGAGACCTGCCACCGCAATAACTACTTTATCATTGGCACCGAGCGGATTGATCAGTCCGGGTACACCAGGGGACAACAGGACGGCAGCACCTGCTGCAGAGCTTTGCTTAATAAAACTTCTTCTTTCCATGATTATCTGGTTTTTTACCCCATCGGATCGATCGATCCGATGAATCGATTCGATGGGGTCTTTAACAATCTAACATTTCCTAAATTTATTAATAATTGGCGTAATTGCTTTATTACACTTTTATATGGAATAATGATCACAATATGACCTTATACGATGGATTGTATTCTACATAGACATTGCTTTATTTCTGGAGCTATTTGTCCTGATCATCCTTACCCTGTTCATTGAAATACTGAATGAAGCAGTCTATTCAGGTACGATAAATCTGGGAAACATGTCTGTACAAATGGTAAAGGAATTACCATAAAGTGCGTCAGCCGAATATCATCACGAAATATTAGATTATCACAAATTGTCTAAAATAGCTTTGGGATCTGATAGATACAGAAGTAGCCGAAAAACAGGGCCGCAATGATGAGTAGAAATGCCATGATCCAGTGAGGTCTGAGCATGTCAGCTACCTCCTTTTTGTAAAACTTTGGCATAACATAGTATAATCCTATCATAATGAGGACGGCCTGCAGGGGTGTCAGTAATAATCCGTCCAGGATAGCTGAGAATTTCACAAGGGCAACCGGCTTGTAACCAAGTGTATATACAATAAGCATATTGGTAATAAAGAAAAAGACAAGGAACATCCGGTACTGGATTTTCCATCTGAATTTCCGGCCAAAAGCAGGGATGCATATCCGGAATGAATCAGCAAGAAGCCTGGGCCAGCCTGCCAGCTGGCCAATATTAGTTGAAATAAGTGCCGCTGTTCCGCCTAACAGGAATAGCATACCTCCCAGCTTACCCCATTGGGAAGAGAAAATCCCGGATAATTGTATGGCCACATTCTCTCCTTCAGGGGCAATTCTCTGTGGACCCAGAACTCCGGCACCAGCGATTAAAAAACCGCTGGTAACCAGTATCCCTATGATCATGGCAACGGAAGAATCAGTATAGACTACCCGGCACCATCCTTTGATCCTGTGGGCATCCGGGACAGTCAGTTTCTTAAGGCTTACGGTATCTGCCGGAGAGCCGTAATGATTGGCCTCAGTCACTCCGTATCCGGCCCCCATGACCCAGTAGGAATACCATACCTGGCTGGCAAATCCCCCGGCGCTCCAACCCAGCAAGGGAAGGATCTCTCCCCAGGGATTATCAATAGTACCCTGGCTGATAACCCAGTCAGGCAGCTGTGGTTTATGAGGGATCAATCCCTTTAGTAAAGAATCGGCGTCAGGAAAAACATGGAAGGCAATATAAAAGACCCCCAGTATTATCAGCAATATCAGGAAACTCATGGTAATTTTCAGCCATTTGAATTCACCTGACCAGGCTACAAATACTGCAATGGAGGTGACGATCCATCCGCCTATACCCGGACTGACAGGTATCATGCTGCTTATAAATATTCCTCCGGCCGTGGCTATAGAACCAATAGATATGGTTCCTGCTATGAACTGTGCAACCAGCACGATCCATACAGCCCAGTGGTGCCTGCCGGGCATGCGGTCAAACATATCGATCATCCCCTCTCCTGTGCATACCGTATAACGGGCGCCGGACATACCTATCCAGAATTTAAGGAATACCCCTATAACTATGGCCCAGATCACTGCTGTCCCGAGAAGGGCCCCGGTACGTGTGGCAATAATTACTTCCCCTGAACCGATGTATTCGGAGGCCCAGACTATTGAAGGCCCGATCAGTAATAAAACACCTATGCCCCTGGGGGGTGACTTAATTGCTGATCCGGAATTATTAGTATTGGATGATTCATTCATAAATTATAACAGCTTCCATACAGATAACCAGAGCGGGATTGAGATCAGGACTACAAAATAGGAAATAAAAATCGTTCCGCCCACCCGGTTCAGATCTCCCCCGTATGTTCTTACCTGTATGATAAGACCTGTGGCAGGTGCCGAGGCTGCCTGGATAACAAAAACATCGCAAAGCAGGGGATGGGTTTCCTTCAGGCCGATAAGCAGAAGGAATCCAATAAGCGATGCCGGCATAATAATGAATTTCACAAATAATATCCTCAGGGTTTCGTGCCAGACAGGCAGGGTTTTAACTACTGATGCCAGGGTAGCTCCAAGGATAAGCGTGGCTGCCGGAACAGTTGCGGTACCTGTAAAATCAATGGTGTCGGTCACTAGCTCAGGTACAAATCTGCTTGTCCCAGTAAGTACCAGGAAAATTGAAATCAGGTTGGCTATGAAAGGAGGGGTCAGGATGTTACGGAGACTCAGGTCCCTGCCCTTTTTATTGGTGACAAGTATAAATCCCAGGGACCATAACAGGGGACTGATACCCAGTACTATCAAGAAACAGTAAAGAGCAAACTGGTCGAACTGGTCCTTATATACGAATTCCCCGATGGGAAGGATGAGATAGGCTGCATTCTGCATACCTGCCAGGGGAAGCACATTCCTGAAAGATTTCAGTTTTCTGATGAACAGAAGTGCACCGATACCTACTCCAGCAGTGCAAAAAAGTATGGTCCCCAGGGGAATGGTCCACCAGAGCGGCAAGTCTTCGGGGTTAAAATTCGAAAAAATGGTTGAAAAGATCAGGCAGGGCAGAAAAAAATATACGGTGATCTTTGACAGGGCATCCACATGCTGCCGGGTTAGGATCTTTCTCCATACCAGCAGACCGGCTACCAGTGCTATGATAAAGATCTTGGCCAGTCCCTGAAATATGGAAAGAAAAGTATGTATGAATATTCCATCCATGAAACAGAAGTCAATCTAAATATAAGAATTATTGCATGAGATAAGCTTATTCTTGAAACAACCGGATAAAAATCTTATATTAATTGCATAAAAGTTTTAATATATAAATACTGGTAAACATGACAAGGTTAATTTCTTCAGTTATAGGGATAGTTTTACTTGCTTCTTGTGGACAGAAGACTCAGGTAGTAATGACCGTCAAGGGCTCCGTACACCCTGATGAGATGGGGATCACCCTTACCCATGAGCATATTATCGTGGACTTTATAGGGGCCGACAGCACCGGTCCGCACCGGTGGAACAAAGATACAGTTGTGGCCGAGGTGGAGCCATTCCTGAAGCAGATCTATGACCTGGGATGCCGTACCTTTATTGATTGTTCACCAGACTACCTGGGAAGAGACGTCGAGATACTGAGTGAGCTTTCCTCCAGGACCGGGCTCCATATCATAACCAATACCGGTTATTACGGCGCTTACCAGAATAAGTATGTACCACAGCATGCTTTTACAGATAATGCACAGGAGCTGGCAGCCCGCTGGATAGCAGAATGGGAGAACGGGATAGGGGATTCCGGGATAAAACCCGGGATCATAAAGATCGGTGTCGACGGACAGGAACCGCTTACTGAAATGCACCGCAAACTGGTAAAAGCAGCGGCCCTTACGCACCTGGCAAGCGGACTGGTTATTGCCTCTCATACCGGTCCGGAAACAACGATTTTTGAGCAGAAAGAAATACTCGCAGATGCAGGAGTTGCACCCAATGCCCTGATCTGGACCCATGCCCAGCGTGGAACGCGGGAATCTCATATCGAGGCGGCCCGGACAGGCATCTGGGTATCGCTGGATAATGTCACTGATAATGAAGATAACATCAAAAATTATGTACAGATGCTTCAGAACCTGAAGAAAAATGATCTCCTTGACAAGGTGCTCCTGTCACATGATGCCGGATGGTATGATGTGGGGAATATATTTGGCACAGGATTTAGACCATATACTTCAATTTTCACAAAACTGATCCCGGCCCTTAAAGAAAGTGGCTTTACCGAAGAGGATATACATCAACTGATGGTGGAGAATCCGAAACAGGCCTATACGGTCAGGATCAGAAAGTCATAGGGAAAAGCAGCAAGCAATGGAACAAATCAAATCATAGGAATAAGCAGCAAACATTGGAACAGATCTTATATATAGGCCTTACCCAGTCACTTTTTGCGGGCATCATGATCTCTACAAAGCGCTATCCGCAGGTAGCCGACAGGATACTGTCAGGGTGGCTCTTCCTGATATTTATTGAAATGGGATTCGCCCTGATCAATGAAAACATTATACGCCTCTACGAATTTCTTTTCATCCCCTTTACCTATGGCCCATTACTTTACCTGTATATCAAGTTCCTAACCGTAGAGAACCTGAAATTCAAATGGACCTACTGGCTGCACTTTTTACCTTTCATCATTGTCTTTGTTTCAGCTATAGTACTGGTTGGCAAGCCGGTTATCAGGCTTGACAATTTCTGGGCAAACGATCCCTTCCTTTCATTCAGGCTGATCTATGGGGTGTCATTTTTTATTTCGGTAACAGCCTATAGTGTAATAGCTTTTATACTCATCAGCAGGCACCAGAAGAATATTCACAACCTGTTTTCCTATACTTCTGAAAAGATCACACTCAGCTGGCTTAAAATAGTGGCTATAAGTTTCTATGTTACCTATGTAATGGTTTTTATAATTGGGGTGTATGTCATTTTCGAGGGCCCCATCCCTTATGATCCGACCATTGTTTCCTATTTCGGGCTTACATTTTTTGCTTTTGCCTTCTCCGTCTATGGCTTTAAGCAGCCGGGTATTTTTAATGAATTATACGCCAGGAGAAAGAGGGTACATGATGAAGCGGTTCCTGCTCAGGAATCTGTATCAAAAGAAGTGAAGTATGAACGATCGGGACTGAAAATGAAGGATGCGGAAAAATACCAGAAGGCCCTGCTGAAACACATGAAGGAAGAGAAACCTTACCTTGACGGGGGCCTCACCATTCATGATCTCTCTCAACAACTCGATATACCACGGCATTACCTGACTCAGGTCATTAATGAGAACCTGTTTAAGAACTTCTATACTTTCATAAATGAATTCAGGGTGGAGGAAGTTAAAAAGATGCTTACGAATAAGGCGTATAACAAATACACCCTGACCAGCATTGCCTATGAGGCGGGCTTCAACTCCAAATCTTCGTTTAACTCTGTTTTCAAGGAACTGGTGGGAAAAACCCCTTCCCAGTTCAGGGAGGAAAACATTAAGAACGTCTGATCCGCTGGGATCGGACACCTTCCTGCCTGGGGTTCAATATTAATTATTAGTATTGTTATCAGGAACTTAAGTGTACGAGCCGCACGGTCAGGACATGCCATCCTTCCGGCCTGCGCGGATTGGACAATTCCTGAATTTCTATGCCGTATTTTTATTGAGAACACCAGATCAATAATCAAGAATGTACAAATGGATCCTTATACTGTTCGTATGCCAGCCGTTACTCTCACAGGGCTTGTTCGAGGATGCTGAAAAGGAGGAAAACCCTTTGAATATCGGCGGGTATGCACGGGGAGTCCTGTACCTTGGAAGTGACCGGCAGACAGATAATGCCGATTTGAAAAGCGGGTACGGGGAAATGGGGCTTCAACTATCAGGGAACCTAAAGGGATATGCGAACTTCTTTTCTGAAATAAGGGCCCGGTCCGGGAATGAATATGGTGAGGACATCTCCGAAATTAATATAAGGGAAGCCTATGTGGATCTTTATCCAGGTGATTTCGAATTCAGGATGGGCAAACAGATCATCAGTTGGGGAAGGGCAGATGGTTTTAATCCCACCAACAACCTGTGCCCGCAGAATTATTTCATCCGTTCGCCCGAAGAGGATGACATGCGACTGGGTAATTTTGCAGTTGCTGCTAAGTACAATATTTCCACCAATATAAGGCTTGAAGGTATATGGGTGCCCAGGTACAGTTATTCCCTTTATCGTTTTGATCTTTTTGAAATGCCTGAATATGTTAGCATTACCGAGAGTACGTGGCCGGATGCTACATTAAAAAATTCATCATATGCAGCCCGTATAGAATATTTGTTTAATAAACTGGACGGATCATTCAGCTATTTCAGCGGGTTCGATCCCATGCCTGGGATACAGCCCGGGATCATTACCGGGGACCCGGCATCAGATTTTCACCTGGACCTTTACTCCCGTGCTTTCAGGCAGCAGAGCATAGGGACGGATCTTGCTTTTAATGCCGGAGCTTATGGCATCAGGACAGAAGCAGCTTACAGGATGATTACCTCAGATGATAAGGGCTCCGTATATGCACCGGCCGATGATTTGCGTTTTACCGTCGGTCTGGACAGGGCTTTCGGGAACTTACATATACTGCTTCAGTATATGGGTCATTATGTAATGGATTACCTGCCTGTGCAATCCGTGGGACAGTGGCCTGATTTTGATCCGCAATTGTTGCAGGATCCTGCTTTTTTACCCGTGATCAACAGTATACTGCAGGATGAACTTGGAGGGTTCAACCAGATCATTCACAGACAGAATGCGGATTTCAGCCATTCGGTTATGATACGACCTGCATTGTCACTGTTCTTTGAAACCCTGAGTGCCGAGATAACAGGGATATATAATTATACAACAGAGGAATGGAACCTTATACCCGAGGTAAATTACCGGATGAATGATAACATCCTGATAAGCGTGGGCGGACAATATTTCGATGGTCCGCAAAACACGGTATATGACATGCTTGGCCCTGTATTTAACAATATATATATGGAAGTTCGATATAGTTTTTAAACGAATAATGAATAAAGGATAACGACTAAGAAATTATGTAACATGAAATCCGGACAATTCATAATAAAATACCGCTGGATGATCATCATCCTGAGCCTGCTGGTCTCGGGAGCTTTCGGATTACAGATATTTCGGGCAGAGATCAATCCCGACCTTGAAACTTTTGTCCCTTCATCAATGGCTTCCAGGATCAATACCCAGAAGATCGAAGAGATCTTCGGAGGGGATGAGCTGATGATAGTACTGTTGAAAACCGGTGACGTGCTTAATGAGGCTACCCTTGAACGATTGAAAAGCATCAGGAGGGAACTCAGAAAAGCTGATGAGTTTGATAAGATCCTCTCACTGTTCGATGTGAAGAACATCAGGAGCGAGTACGGTGCCCTGCTGGTTGAGCCGGCTATCACCAGCATCCCCAGGACTCCTGAAGCCAGGGAGAATGTAAGGGAACAGCTAAGGGGGAATGAAATGGCCTATGAACTGGTTGTATCTAAAGATTTTACCCTGACAGCAATCATTGTTTCCGTGGCACCCGGGTACACGGATCAGGAGCAGGTGAACAGGCTGAATAGTATTTTAGACGACATCCCGGGTGATGAGACGGTCTATCTGGGGGGACTTCCTTTTATCAAAGCAAAAGTATCGGAAGAAATGGCCCGTGAGTTCAAGGTACTGATGATCATCGGCCTGTGTATCATGCTGGTTATGCTTTATCTTTTTTTCAGGGAGTTCAGGGGAGTGTTGCTGCCCTTTATGGTCGTTATCCTGGCCATATTATTCAGTATGGGCTTGCTGCCCATGATAGGGTGGAAAATGACCATCATTACTTTATTGCTCCCAATCATACTGATCGCTATTGCCAATGATTATGGCATTCACCTCATGGCAAAGTACCAGGAATTGAATGTTGAGGAAAACCTTCAGTCAATAGGAAGCATTTCAAAAGACATCTTCAGATCGCTGCGCAAGCCAATTCTTTATACAGGCATCACGACAGTGGCAGGCTTACTCTGTTTGCTCTCACACCGGATGATACCTGCCAGGCAGCTGGGCATACTGGCCGCTGCGGGAATCAGCTTTGCGCTTGTTTTAAGCCTGTTGCTGGTACCGGCTATACTCTCGCTCCTGGGTAAATCACGGCCCGTACTGAAGAAGCAGGGACAGTCCGGACATTTTCTCGAAAGGCTGCTGAAACGCACCGGTAACTCGGTCGTCAGTCACCCCGGAAGGATCATATTGCTGTCTGTCCTGGTCACACTTGCATCGGGGACAGGGATTATCTGGCTGAAGGTAGATACAAACCTGGAAAGCTTTTTTCCGCGCAAACATGAAGTGAGGACCAGTGCCGGGCTTATAAATAACATATTCGGGGGATCCCAGAACATTTCCATCCTGGTGGAAGGGGACATCAAGGATCCGGATCTTCTTAAAAGGATAGATCATTATCAGGATGAATTGAAAAATCATCCTAATGTAGGTAACGTGACTTCCATTGCTACTGTTATCCGTGAAATAAGCAAGGCCATGAATGAACCGGGTGACAGCCTTTATGATGGGATACCGGCTACGCGGAATGCCATTGCACAATACCTTGAACTGTATTCCATGAGCGGGGATCCGGGTGATCTGGAGAAGCTGGTGGATTTCGATTACATGAATGCCCAGATCCTGGTCAGGATCAATAACGGGAGCAATGCTTCTCTGAAATCCGTGCTCACCGAAATTGAAGAGCTCACCCGTGGTGATGAGAATATCACCCGTATCGGTGGTTCCGGACTGGTGGCTGCTGATCTGGGTGACCTGGTGGTACGGGGACAGGTTATATCACTGGTAATAGCGCTTATCATTATCATCATTGTGATCTCCCTCATTTTCCGGTCCCTTGAAGCGGGACTGATAAGTGCCGTTCCCCTGGGACTGGCAATGATCCTGCTATTCGGATGGATGGGGTACATGGGTATCAGGCTGGATGTGGCCACAGCCCTTCTGTCATCCATCATGATAGGAGTAGGGGTGGATTATACCATACACTTCCTGTGGCGGTACAGGGTAGAAAAGCAGGTAGGCCTGAAATCAGCCGCTGCCATAAAAAAGACCCTGCTGACAACCGGACGGGGGATTACCTTCAATGCCCTGTCAGTGGTACTTGGCTTCAGTGCCCTGCCCTTCTCGGTATTTCCGACACTCAGGTTCTTCGGATTCCTGGTCATGATTTCCATAATAGCCTGCCTGGTGGGAGCACTGGTCATAATTCCCGCCCTGGTACTTATATTCAGACCTGCTTTCCTGGAACCGGGGAAAGCAAATAAAAAAGAATATTTGAATATCCGGGTCAGGTATATTTCCAGGGTTTTCAGGCTGGGACTTGTGAAAGTCCGTGAACAATTGACTTTATAACAATCATAACACATACAGAAATGAAACAAATCAAAAACGTATTAATTATAACCAGCGTATTTTTCTGCTTGCAGCTATCCGCACAATCCGGTCCCACTGCCATGGAGATCATTGAAAAATCAAGGGATGTATCCAAGATATCAGGAATGGAGGTACTGTCAACACTGAAGATCTTTGATAGCCGGGGCCGCGAACGGACCAGGGAGACCAGCATGGCTTCAAGACTTTTCGATAAGGGTGAAACTGAAAAGAGGATCATCAGGTTCCGGGCCCCGGCAGATATAGAAGGTACAGGCATGCTGATCTTTGACTATGCTGAGCAAAACGATGATATGTGGATCTATATGCCGGCCTTACGAAAAACCAGGCGGATTGTGTCGACCGAGAAGAGCAAGAGTTTCATGGGATCGGAATTCAGTAATGCAGACATGTCGGCTCCCAGTATGGATAATTTTAACAGCTACCTGAGAGGCGCGGAATCGATTGATGGCACAGATTGCTGGAAACTTGAACTCATCCCGGTCAGTGATGACGTTGCAGATGAATTTGGATTCTCAAAGAAAATTACATGGATCGGTAAAGAGGATTACGTGACAAGGAAAGCTGAATACTATGACCTGGATGGAGAATTGTTAAAGGTAATGACGGCTTCGGGTATTAAGAATATAGACCCTGCTGCCGGGAAATACCTGGCAACCAGGATGGAAATGGATAACGTTCAGTCGGGCAGGAAATCTGTTTTTATAATGGAAAGGATACAATTTAATCCGCAGGTGCCTGAAGATTATTTCACAATTTCTTATCTTGAGAGGTGACAGGCTGTTTTAATGTCCGTAATAATATTTCGGGCAATTTTGAATTAGCAGGCACCCATGAAAACCATTATTATAATTTTCCTGTTAACTGTCCTGAAATCCGGAACTCCTTACCAGGACAGGACCTTGCCTTCTTATCAGCACAGTGCGATGATTATTGTACAGATCGAGAATGTAAGGACCACGGAAGGTGTACTGCGTATGGGTTTTTATATTCCAACTGATAATTTTCCCGATGAACCCCACAGGAGCCCGGTATTTTCAAAAATACACATGCAGGAAGATGTGGTAACGGATACCATCAAGAATATCACCCCTGGCACCTATGCCATCACCCTGCTGGATGATACCAATTCAAACGGTAAGATGGATTATACCTTCCTGGGTATGCCAAAGGAAGGATTCGGGTTTTCCAATGATGCCCGTCCAAAACTGCTGAAAAGTCCCGATTTCGAAAGCTGCAGTTTTGAGGTGACGCAGGGTATCAACAGGATCTCCTTCAGGGTACAGTATTTTTAGTTGCCATTAAGTAATATGAAGTCATCCCATCTTAGGTTGAGCCTGTCCGGGTAGAGGGATAAATCTTCTGTTAAGTCCCATCAGAAAGCAATATCCCGGTGGTTTATTGTCCGGATATTATTAAATGTGATATATTGGGATAATTATATTAATTTTATTTCCGATACCAAACTTACAACAAGCATGAAAAGGATCACCAAACTGACAGGTGTTTTAGTCATTGCCGTGTTAATGATATCTTCCTGTCAATCAACAACAAAACAAGATAAATCAACAAGTACCATGGAAATCAAGATCTTAGAGCGAGAAAATTTTCAGTCAACTCACAAAGGGAAACAGACGGATCTGTACACACTTGAGAACAGTCATGGCATGATAGTACAGGCCACAAATTTCGGGGGAAAGATACAATCGATTATTGTGCCAGACAGGGATGGGAATCCGGCGGATGTCACCTTTGGCTACGAAAGCATAGATGAATGTATTAAAGGGGATAAGTATTTCGGTGCGCTGATCGGCCGGTTTGGCAACCGGATAGCCAATGGCCGTTTCACCATTGACGGAGAGGAATACCAGTTACCCCTCAATAATGGTCCCAATACACTGCATGGAGGGGATTCCGGCTTTGACGATGCCGTATGGGATGCCGAGGAAATTACTACTGAAAAGGGTCCGGCTATAAGATTCACCTACCTGAGTGTGGACGGGGAACAGGGATTCCCGGGGAACCTGACTGCAACCGTAATTTATACCCTGAGCGATGAGAATGAACTGATCGTTGATTATCATGCCACCACTGATAAGGCTACGATTATCAATATGACCCAGCATGCCTACTTCAACCTTGCCGGGCATAATGCAGGGGAAATACTGGATCATGAGGTAGTTATCAATGCCGATCGTTTTATCCCGGTAGATGAAAACCTTATTCCGACCGGGGAGATGCGGCCGGTGGAAGGCACACCCTTTGATTTCAGGGAAGCTCATGCCTTAGGTGAGCGCATCAATTCTGATTACGAGCAGATCGTAAAAGGACTGGGATATGACCATAGCTTTGTGCTGAATAAATCCGGGTTCGAACTGAGCTTTGCAGCTTCAGCATATGAGAAAGAGAGCGGCCGTTTTATGGAGGTGTTCACCACACATCCCGGCATGCAGTTGTATACCGGGAATTTTCTTACTGATGCTAATCTTGGGAAAGAGGGAGCAGTCTATGATTACCGGAACGGATTCTGCATGGAGACCCAGCATTTCCCCGATTCACCCAACCAGCCGGATTTCCCTACGACTGTGCTGAATCCGGGAGAGGAGTATAAGCACCAGACAGTATTTAAGTTCTCGGTGAAGCAGGAATAATATTCCAAAATTTTTCCGGTGTCTTTCCGTAGTTGAAAATCTATTCCTGCATTTCAGCAACAGGAATTCTATTCCGACATTTCCGGAACAGGTACCTCCTGGCCGGATACCATTATTTTCTCCAGGGGCAGGTTCCCGTATACGAATTCCACGAAAGGCTCGCCGTTTTTCAGCCCGACATTCCCGAAACCGGTCTGGGTGGACAGGAATGAAGTGAAATTATCGCCTATCTGCGAATCGATAAACAGGCACTTATCTAGAGCATCATAACGGATCCCGGTCAGTCCCTGGATCAGGCCGTAACTCGCCATAGCCCGGGCATACCAGTGCCCGCATTCATACTCATTAAACGGGTTCCGTTTGGTTCCGTCATACCTGTCACGGCAGGTCCGTACTATCTCCAGGCCTTTTTCCACTTCTCCCATTAGCATCAGGTGGGAGGCCACCTGGTATTCTATGCCGGTCCATACCTCGTTGCTGTAAACGAATGGCAGTGAAGGAGCATCATCTGCAGGCCAGGTACACAGGAGGAGCCCCCCGTCTGACCCCATGGCAAATCCCGGCCGCTGAGGGTTGACATGATCGCTCAGGTCCTTTTTCAGATTGTATTTATAAACCGAGTTCAGGTGTTCCCGTACTTTTTCTTCATCATAGAATGCATCCAGTCCGCACATCTCGGCTATCCAGTAACCCAGTACCCCATCGGAGATGCACCCGTTGGCATACTGGTATTTGGGACCTTCCTTTTCAAGGATCTCCATGGCTTCAGGGGAATACTCCACTGTCCAGCTATCCCGTGCAAGAGCCAAAGGATCAGGGGTTTCAAGTCCCTCGGTAGTAACCTGCTGGATGAAATATTCGCCATTAAACAGTTCCGATCCCATATACCCGGTGCCTTTTTCCAACAGGTTCGTATACATGCTCATGTCTTCATCCATGTGCTTACCCATTGCTATAAAAGCTTGCAGTGCACCCAGGTAAAAGCTGGTGCACATGCCGTCGGGTCCCCAGAACTCTATGTCATAGGTGTTGTGATGGGGTTCCTCAATCACTCCTTTTTGTTTTGGGTCCCAGGTGCGGATGCTGTAATCCATACTTCCTTTTACGGAGGGCCACATTTTTTGCAGCCATTCATCTTTTCCGGAAATGCGCCATTCCCTGTAGGCTTTCATGATCCCCCCCAGTTGTCCGTCTACCGCGGCATGAAAATCGTGAGAGGGAACAGAAAGTGGAAGGTTGGCCCGGAAGGTCTGGTGGCCTTCCTCGTTCTGGCTGATCAGGAACTCAGTATGCCTGAGAGAGCGTTCAAGAGAGGGAAAAAGATGAGAAATGGCCTGGGCATAATTCCATACATGTGTGCATGATCCGTGACAGCATCCCAGGTTATCGTGGCAACCCTCCCAGCACCACAGGTTCCCGTCGGGCAGACGTAACACAGTTGGTGATTTCAGGATGGTAAGGTTGGCCGCCACTGCCTCGGTAACTTCAGGGGGAAGATCCGTGCCATAAAATGACTCTGTAAAGATCTTAGTATCTTCTTTCAGCTTATCATAATTTTCTGTCCAGTAATCAATTACATCCTTGATACCCATAAACCTTGATGTATACCAGGGGGAGTAGGTTTCGGGGTCACAACCTTCGGCACAGCAGGGTTCTGCCAGTTCGGGTATGTTCCCGCGGGAAAGCTTGCTGCAGGGTACATGCCATGAGCACAGCAGGCGGATGGTTTTGTTTTCTCCTGCTTCGAGGGTAAAGGGAAGGTAGATCGAAGCTCCGGGAGCCGTTCCCTCAACAGGAAGTGTGTTCCTGGGATTGGCCTCCGAAACATGCTTCCATGTCATGGTCAGGGGATCCCACCAGCCCCCGCGGAACCAGCAGTGATCAACAATCACATCCTCTCCTGGGATCCAGGCTGCAAAACTGCCCTGGTAGTCCATATGATCTTCTACCTTTTCATGGACCAGGATAAATCCCTTATCGGTGGCCTCAATATGATGCTCATTGGTGAACCGGGTCCATTCGGATGGAACCAGGAAATGCATAAAGTTTTCTGAATTAAAAGAAAACATGGCATCGACCTTCTCTGCTGTATTATTGCTGAAACTGTATTCCAGTGCTGCTACAGGAAGGCTGGACTTATTGCTTTCTCCAGGGATAAAAGGACTCCAGCCGGTAAGGACAACATCAAGTGGGATATCACTGTCATCAAGTTCCACTTCAGCAAAGGGGAACCTGGCAGAGAATACTGCAGATTCAAACCGTGGTAATCCGAAAGTTGTTTCCCCAAGCCCGTTGCCCGCTTCACTCTTGCCCATTATTTTCCATTCCGGGACAGGACCCTCAAGCACCCTCGCCAGGTTTTGTTCTCCTTTTATGGTAATGGCAGCAAAAACCTGTGGTTCATTATGCATATCCGGCTGGTTCCTGACAGATACATGGGAGATGGCCCCTGTACCTTCCAGGCAAATCATACCGGCTCCTATACCTCCAAGGGGAAATGCGATCCGGTTCAGGGTTGAACCGGAATAGTCACTGTTATACAAGTGTTTTGAATAATTGGTTTCTTTGTCGCAGTAGGCCAGCAACAACAGCATGGCAACCAGCAGTAGCAGGTTCTTCGTTCGTTTCATTCGTTTTGAATTTTATACTTATTTTAAGCCGGTCCGCCGGAAGAGTGACCGGATTGGTTAACCGAATCGCTGAATGGCTTCTTCCATAATTGCCTCTGTGGCTGAAGCCCCTACCCGGGTGACCCCTGTTTCTTTTACTGCAAGGAGTTCGTCCAGGGTCCTGACCCCGCCGGCAGCCTTTACCTGCACATGCTGCCCGGAATGTTTCCGCATAAGTTTCAGGTCCTCAATAGTGGCTCCCTTGTAAGAGTATCTTCCATCAGCACCCTTTACAAAACCGAATCCGGAAGATGTCTTTACAAAATCAACCTGCAGCTCGGTACAGATTTCGCAGAGCCTGATCTTATATTTATCCTCAGGGAGGAAGTCGTTTTCAAAAATGACCTTCAGAATGGCATTATGCTTCTTAGTAATACTAAGGATACCAGCAAGCTCTTTCTCCACGTATTCCCAATCCTCACTCATGACCTTCCCGGTATTTATCACCATATCGATCTCAACGGCCCCGTCCTGAATTGATTGTTCGGTCTCAAAAGCCTTCACTTCTATGCTGCTGTTTCCATGGGGAAACCCAATGACTGTTCCAACCAGCACATCAGATCCTTTCAGCCACTCAACTGCCTCTTTGATGGCATAGGGCTTAATACACACCGATGCAACATTATATTTTTTAGCAATTTCACAACCCTTTTCCAGCTCGGCATCTGTCATTGAGGGAGCCAGCAGGGAATGGTCAATCATTTTAGCAATTTCTGTGATTTTGTCCATTTTTCTGTCTTGTTTTTATCCTTTTTTATAAATGAATTCACCAGGATTACTGCCCGGTGTTTGAGGATATTAAATATATGGATTTTTTACTTATCAGTATGAGTAAATTAATTCGGTAATTGCTTTCAGTACGCACTTAAATCTGTAATTATTTTTGTAGACTGTCAGTAAAGGAGATAAGCAGTTTATAGTAATTCTCAAACATTGTCAGGGGAAGGCTTTCGGGGGTATCATATATATCATGGTAAGCTGTCGATCCGCCCATGGTATAAATGAAAAATCCAGGTACCCCATGCTTATGAAAAGGGCAATGATCCGAATTGCAGGCTTCCCCCCGTGATTTTACTGCCGGAAGATACTGTTCCCTCTCATTGATCCTCTCCAAAAGTGCGAATAGGGAAGTATGTACGGAGCCATTGACAACCGTTATACCGTCTTCACCATTTCCTGCCAGGTCGATATTGATGAGGAATTTAGTGCTTGTTAAGGGGAATACAGGATGCCTTACATAATATTCTGAGCCCAGGAGCCCGATCTCTTCGGCACTGAAGGCTATATAAAGCATGGAAAAATCAGGGCTTTTTCCCGGTTGGGTATAATGCCCGGCCAGGCTCAGGATCATGGCCACTCCACTGGCATTATCGTTGGCACCCGGGAAATATACCTCAGTACCCATTCTTCCCATGTGGTCATAATGTGCGGTGAATATTATCAGGGAATCAGGATATTTCTCTCCCTGAAGATAAGCCAGTACATTTCTCGTTTTGTAACCGGGATCAAATTTACTGTCGACCTCTAAATATACTGAAGCGGCAGTACTCATATCCTTCTCGGTTTGCAGGTAAATAATAGGGAAGGGCAAGCGTTCACGGAATCCTTTCAGGGTAAGCTTGCTTTCGGAATAGATAATCAGTCCCTTGCAGGAACCGGGAGTGGTATTCTTAAGCAGGGGAATGATTTCATTCAGCAGCCTGGTTTGTTCAGCTGTTTCTTTATCACTTATATTATTATCGAGCAAGAGGAAGACTCCATCAGTAATATCTTCCGACCAGTCTTCATTAAAGAGATCCAGGCGTTTAAGATGATGCACTGCTCCCTGACTATGAAATGAAGGAGATCCTCTGTCCACGATATAGTCCACCCCCGGCACCAG
>CAZILN010000381.1:0-15834 GCA_964540005.1 uncultured Bacteroidaceae bacterium
TCGAGCAAAGGTTCCCTTACCGCCGGCAGGAAAAATCCCAATGGGGCTCTTTTCCCCTATTATCCTGAAGACAGGATCCATGATTCCCTTGATATTACAGGAAGCAGAACCATAGTTCTTGCCAGGCGGGGTAAAAATACCTATTTGTGGGAGCCCTTCGCAGCCAGCTATCCTTATGTATATTCAATTCGAAGAAATATTTATAAAAACCGGTATGGGAACAAACTGATATTTCAGGAGATCAATGATGATCTGTCCCTTAGCTTCCAATACGGCTGGTTTAACTGCGAACAGTTCGGGTTTGTAAAAAATTCCAGACTGATAAATAATGATCCTGCAACAATTCATATTGATATCCTGGATGGAATTCAGAATATCCTTCCGCATGGAGTGGACAGTGCCCTTCAGACAGGATCCAGCAACCTGCTGGACGCGTATAAAAGAAGCGAACTGATTCCGGAGACCGGGCTTGGCATTTTCCGTCTGAGCTCAATACCTGTAGATACAGCCGAACCAAGCGAAGCCCTGAAAGTCACGACGGTATGGTCAGAAGGTCTGGTTTGCAAAGGGATCTTACTTTCCAACCGGCAACTGGACCGGTTTAAGACCGGTTTGGCTATCGAGCCGGAAAATGATATCAAAGCCACGAAGGGAGCATTTTTTATAAATGCACAATTCGATCTGTCAGACAGGGAAGTACGAGAATGGAACACCGTAGCAGAAGTAAACCAGGATGCTGCTGATGTAGCCGCCCTAATAAGCATACTGGGTAAAAATAACGACCTGCGACAAACATTGCAGAATAAAATTAACAACAGTACAGAAAATCTCATTAAAATAATTGCTTCCTCAGATGCAATTCAGGTCACCAGAGATGAATTGAGCACAGCCAGGCACCTTTCCAATGTTATGTGTAATGTGATGAGAGGTGGCCTTTTCGAACATAATTATAACATACAAGCGATTGATTTTCTTTCACATATATCAAAGGCAAATAAGGAAATTATAAAAAAAGCAGGCAGGTTGGCAGAGTCCTCAGGTAATATCATTCATTACGGTGAATTGCTCGATAAGGCACGGGCCATGGATGATCCCTTCCTGATCAGGCTCTGTTATGAATACATGCCTGTATCTTTCAGCAGGAGACATGGTGATCCCAGCCGGCCATGGAATGTATTTTCGATAGAAACAAAGAATGAAGACGGTTCAAAAAACTATAGTTACCAGGGAAACTGGAGGGATATATTTCAGAATTGGGAAGCCCTGGCTCTTTCTTTCCCTGAATATGTGGAAAGTATGATTTGTAAATTTGTGAATGCTTCCACTGCAGATGGTTATAATCCTTACAGAATAACACAGGACGGAATCGACTGGGAAAAACCGGATCCCTCCGATCCCTGGTCAAATATCGGATACTGGGGAGATCACCAGATCATATACCTCTTGAAGTTACTGGAAATCTCAGTCAAACATCATCCTGAACTTTTAAAGGATTTCCTGATAAGGGAGATATTCAGTTATGCCAATGTTCCTTACCGTATCAAATCATACCGGGATCTCTTAAAAGACCCTCATAATACTATCGAATTTGATTCAGAGCTGGATGAGATCATTAATGGAAGGGTTATTTCAACCGGTTCAGACGGGAAACTTGTACAGGGAAAAAAGGGTGATGTTCTCCATGTTAACCTGTCTGAAAAATTGCTGATTGCGATTCTGACTAAAATATCCAATTTCATACCGGGTGCCGGAATATGGATGAACACCCAGAGGCCGGAATGGAATGATGCGAATAATGCGCTGGTTGGATATGGTGTGTCAATGGTTACAGCCTGTTACCTGAGGCGCTTCATAGAATTTTGCACTGATCTGTTTGAATCAGCCAAGCTGGAATCCGTGATGCTGTCTGAAGAGGTAGCCGGATTTCTGGATGAGGTATCAGGGGTTTTATCAATACAGGAAAATCGCAATGAGCATAGCCTGTCCGGACAGGACAGAAGAAAAATGATGGATGCACTGGGGAAAGCAGGCAGTGATTACAGGCAGCAGATCTATGATGCAGGATTTTCCGGCAGAAAAAAACAGCTGAGCCTCTCAGTTATCCTGGATTTCTTTGAAAAATCACTTATCCGCCTTGACCATACAGTTAAGGCAAACAGAAGGAGTGACGGGCTGTTTCATTCCTACAACCTGATAAGTTTTGAGGATGAGGACACTCTTGATATCAGGTACCTTTATGAGATGCTGGAAGGACAGGTTGCAGTTATAAGCTCAGGCATTTATTCTTCAGGAGAAGTCGTCAGAATTCTGGATGCCCTGAGAAACAGTGTGCTTTTCAGAGAAGACCAGTACAGCTACATCCTCTACCCCGACCGCAGGCTTCCGCTATTTGTGGAAAAGAACTTCATTCCTGCCTCCATGCTGGAAAGATCAGAGCTTTTGAAAATTCTGCTTAACCAGGGGAACCGGCAGATAGTTACAGAAGATGTAAATGGTGCATATCATTTTAACGGGAATTTCAGGAACGCCCAACTGCTTAAGAACGCCCTGAACGATCTGCCTGATGAATTCAAAGAGCTCTTAAAAAAGGAATCACAGATCATACTGGATATTTATGAAGAATTATTTGATCATCAGTCATTTACCGGCAGGTCCGGGACTTTCTATGGTTTTGAGGGACTTGGAAGCATTTACTGGCACATGGTATCCAAGCTCCTTCTGGCAGTGTGTGAATCCTGTTACAGGGCTTACAATGAAAATGAAAACGAAAGCATCCTGAGAAGGCTTACTGATCACTATTACGAGGTCCGCAGAGGCATTGGCCTGAACAAAAGTCCGGATGTCTACGGTGCCTTCCCGACGGATCCTTATTCACATACCCCCGGAAACAGGGGCGCCCAGCAACCCGGACTAACGGGCCAGGTAAAGGAGGATGTAATTGCAAGATGGGGAGAATTGGGTGTTGTCGTACAGGATGGCAGATTGTCCTTCCATCCAGTCCTGCTGAGAAAAGAAGAATTATTGACGGCCCCGGGAATATTTACATATTATGACATTGAGGGAAAGAAAAGGGAAATCCCCCTTGAACAAAACTCGCTTGCTTTTACTTATTGCCAGATACCCATTATCTACAGGCGTTCAGAAGAAAGAAAGATCGCATTGAAGCTGGCCGGCGGAAAAGTGCAAGCAATACCGGGTAATACTATTGATGCAGAACATAGCAGTATGATTTTCGGAAGGCTGGGGAAGATTCTGAGAATAGACGTCTGGCTGGAGCCGGAATTATAAAAAAATTCATATACTCTACCCAATAATAATTATAAAATTCTAAGGCATGAAATTTGGCTATTTTGATGACAGCAGGCGGGAATATGTTATTACCACACCCGAAACTCCTTATCCATGGATCAACTATTTAGGATCGGAAGATTTTTATTCCATCATATCAAACACGGCAGGAGGGTACTGTTTTTACAGGGATGCCCGCTTAAGAAGGATCACGCGTTACCGGTATAATAATGTACCTGTGGATTCGGGAGGACGCTATTTCTATATCAGGGACGGTGACCAGATCTGGTCACCGGGCTGGAAACCTGTTAAAACTGAGCTTGATAAATACGAGTGCCGGCACGGGCTGGGTTACAGCACTATTAAGAGTGAAAAAAACCTGCTGGAAGCCGAGCTGACCTGTTTCGTTCCACTGGGAACACGAGGGGAAGTCCAGCGGCTAAGGCTGAGCAATAAATCAGACAAAGCCCGCTCGATCAAACTTTTCTCTTTTGTTGAATGGTGCCTGTGGAATGCCCTGGATGACCAGTCCAACTTCCAGAGAAACTTTTCGACTGGTGAGGTAGAAGTAGAAAGATCCGTGATCTTCCATAAGACCGAATACCGTGAAAGAAGGGATCATTACGCGTTTTACTCTGTTAACAGGAAGATAGACGGTTTCGAGACCAGCCGGGACAATTTTATCGGTTTATACAATGGATTTGACAGGCCCGATGCGGTAATAAACGGTAAGACCGGCAATACCATTGCTCACGGATGGGCACCGGTAGCCAGCCATTATATTGAACTCACACTGGAACCGGGAGCAACTGAAGAGATGATATTTGTCCTGGGATACATAGAAAACAAGCAGGAGGAAAAATGGGAGAATCCGGGTATCATCAACAAAACAAAGGCATATAAAATGATCGCCGCCTATGATTCTCCCCAAAAAGTCAGCCTGGCACTGGACCAGCTTGCTTCTCACTGGAAACACTTACTGTCGCATTATAGTGTGGAATCCGGGGATGAAAAGCTGGACAGACTGGTCAATATCTGGAACCAGTATCAAAGCACCGTTACCTATCATATGTCAAGATCCGCTTCCTATTTCGAATCGGGCATTGGCCGCGGCCTGGGATTCAGGGATTCTAACCAGGACCTGGCAGGCTATGTGCATATGATGCCGGATCATGCCCGGCAGAGGATACTTGACCTGGCAGCCATACAGTTCGAAGACGGGGGCGCCTATCATCAGTATCAACCGCTTACAAAAAAGGGTAATGCAGATGTTGGTGGTAATTTCAACGATGATCCGCTATGGCTCATTTTCGGAACCGTATGCTACATCAAGGAAACCGGTGATATGAAGATACTGGAAGAGTCAGTTCCTTTCGATAATGATGAGAACAATACGGCCTCCCTGTTTGAACATCTTAAACAATCCTTCAACCACGTGGTAAACAATACCGGGGAACATGGCTTACCCCTCATCGGACGGGCAGACTGGAACGACTGCCTGAACCTGAATTGCTTTTCCATGAATCCCGATGAGTCATTTCAGACAACAGAAAACAAGGAAGGCGGACGGGCAGAATCTGTTCTGATAGCCTGTATGTTCGTGCTGTACGGCGGTGAATTTTCCAGGCTCTGCCGTATCCTGGGTAAAACTGAAGAAGCAGATGAAGCCGACAGGCATATCAATAAAATGGAAAAAGTCATTGATGAGCATGGCTGGGACGGCGAATGGTTCCTAAGGGCATACGATCACTATGGGGACAAGATAGGATCCGATGAATGCAGGGAAGGCAAGATTTTCATTGAAACCCAGGGATACGGTGTCATGGCAGGCATAGGCCTGGATGACGGAAGAGCGCAGAAGGCAATGGATTCAGTAAAGAAACACCTTGACTGCCAGTACGGTATTGTACTGCATAATCCTCCCTTTACCGAATATTCGGTAAAGATGGGGGAGATCACCTCCTATCCTCCAGGATATAAGGAGAATGCAGGAATATTCTGTCATAACAATCCATGGATAATTATAGCCGAAACCATGCTCGGTAACGGGGAAGAGGCATTCGACTATTACAGGAAAATAGCTCCCTCCTACCTGGAAGATATCAGTGAGCTGCATAAAACAGAACCCTATGTCTATTCCCAGATGATTGCCGGTAAGGACGCCCCCCTTCCCGGAGAGGCTAAAAATTCATGGCTCACCGGTACGGCTGCATGGAATTTCTATGCCATCAGCCAGTACATACTTGGCATCTTTTCGGATTACGAAGGACTTATAATTGATCCCTGTATACCCGGTCACTGGGATGGATTTACCGTAAGTCGTGTTTTCAGGGGAAAGGAATTCAATATTAAGATCTCCAATCCCGAACATGTTTCCACAGGGATTAAAAAGATCATCCTGAATGGCAGGGAGCTTGAAGGGAAGCTGGTACCCTTTGATCAGGCAGAAAACACGAACCATGTGGAGATCACACTGGGAAAACATTAAATAGCTGACCCATGGAAGAGAACCCATCAAAAAAGAGATCCATCTGGAAATGGTTCTTCAGGATATTGCTGATGCTGTTCGTTCTTTTAATTGCCCTCTTCTTCTGGAAGGGAGACTACCTCCTTGAAAAGGCCGTAACAGATAAATTATATGAGAACTATTTCGATGTACCTACGGGAAATTACGATTATGAACTGGAACAGCTCGATATAAATGTTTATGCCAGGAGTATATCCCTGAATGATCTGAGGCTCTTTCCAAAGGAGCAATTTCTCGATGAGGTCAAGTATAAAGGGCTCCAGACCACTTACCTGAGTGTATTTTCTGTAAAATCACTCGAAGTTACCGGACTCAGGCTGATCAGGTTTATCCGCAAAGGTGAACTGATTATCGGGGGGGTTGAAATTGCCGGGCCTGTTATACAGCTTAACCTGGCCTCAGATACAGCTGTAACAGAAGAAGAAACAGACACCACTGCACAGGGGAGCGGCGGAAATTTCAGCCTGACCAGGATTGACAGGATGGAGATCCGCAACGGCGATGTTGAGGTTTATGATCTTTCAGATAATATGCAGCTCTTATTCAGTGCAGACTCCACAAATCTGAACATCAGGAATATCCGACTCGATAAGGCAAGCCTCTCAGGCAGTTCACCCATTGACTTCAGGAGCATCGATATCAGCTCCAGATTCCTGGAAGCCTGCCTCCCTGATAATCAGGTCCTCAGCATTAACCGCTTCTCTTTCAATTCCGATGAGAACTACCTGTATACCGATACATTCTTGTTCAAGACCCGGGGATTCAGACCCGAAACAGGAAGAACCTATCACGGGGAGAGTGCATTTCAGATTGCAGGAAAGGAGTTGAATATCCTCGGTTTTGACCTGAAATCCCTTTACCGGGATAATTCTGTGGCTGCTGAAGAATTCAGGATAGATGGACTTTCAGCCGTTTACTACATGCAGAACGAGTCAGAAGATATATATGAAGAAGGCGAAGATATGGTGGAAACACCTCCGGATGACCTTATAAGTGAGGATTCTGTTTTTCTGTCCCAGACAGAGGATACTACAGAAAACTCCATGGAGTTTCCGGTTGACCGGGATAGTGTCATAACTACAGCGGAAATACTTGAACAAAAGGATATCATTTATATGCCTTCCCCACTGCCTTCATCCATAATCCGCGATCTGCCCCTTCCCTTGTCCCTTCGTGATATTCTCATCAATGACGCATCGGTTGAGTTCAGGCAATTTGAGGGTACAAAAAAACAGCCGGGTGAGATGATCATGGATGATATCAATATAAGGATCTCAGGCCTGAGCAATGATCAGAGGGCGATCAGAAGAAACCAGGCAATTATTTTTGATATGGAAGGAAGGATCTATAATACGGGTCGGGTAAAAGTAATAGTGGATCTTCCCCTTGGTGAAGAAGACGACAGGATGGATATGTACGTCAAACTGGGAAGCATGCCTTTTACAGAGCTGAACAGGATGGCTGAAAGTACCGGTATACTTAGGATACGTTCCGGACAGATCGATTCTCTTGAATGCCGCCTTACACTGAACCGGGACAGTGCCTGGGGGGATATGACATTTGTCTACCAAGATCTTCATATCAGGCTAATGAAAGAGATCGACCGTAGAAAAAAACTGCATAAAAAACAAAGAATACTCACCCTGGCAGCTAATGGCCTGATCAAAAACAACAACGATCCTGAAAAATCCTCTTTCAGACAGGGTGATATCAGCTACCGGCGCGCACCCGGTGAATCTTTTTCATCATTCCTTACCTTCAGCCTGGTGCAGGGACTGGCAGCCAGTCTGGCTCCGGCCATAGAGAATAGGGTCATAGAACAGCAGCCCCAGGAATAATTGTAAAATATTATCTGCACCTAAAGCACTGCAGCAACATTAAAATTTGAGAACAAATGAGAAAGAGCATTTTTTTTTCCGCAATGATCCTGCTCATGTGTTCCTGCGGAAGCAGGGAAACCGAGCCGCAAAAACCCAACTTCCTTGTGATCTTTGTTGATGACCTTCGGCCCCAGTTGGGTGCTTACGGCCACTCACAGATGATGAGTCCGAACATAGATAAGCTTGCCTCTGAAGGATTGCTGTTTGAAAGGGCATATTGCCAGGTAGCCGTTTGCGGTGCCTCAAGGGCTTCCATCATGACGGGTGTACGGCCGACCAGGAACAGGTTTCTAACATATCATACCTACGCAGACCAGGATCTGCCCGGACACCTGAGTCTGCCCAGATACCTTAAGGAATCTGGATATTATACCATTTCCCTCGGGAAGGTTTACCACCACAATGATGATGATACCGGGGCCTGGACGAAAAAACCATGGAGGCCCGGGGCTCTGAACTGGAGGGATTATATCATGGAGGAGAATATCGAAATATCAAAGAATCACGAGGATGGCAGGGCACTGCCCTGGGAAATAGGAATGAATGTTCAGTATAATGATTATTTTGACGGACAAACCGCAGATTCTGCCATTGCAAGCTTAAAGTTCCTGAAGCAGCAGGATCAGCCCTTTTTCCTGGCTGTCGGATTCCTGAAACCTCATCTGCCTTTTAACGCCCCTTCCGGGTACTGGGACATGTATAATGCGGATTCACTGAAGCTCGCCGGCAATCCTTATACCCCGGATAATGCACCAGCCGAATCCATGCATAACTGGGGTGAGTTGAGAGGCTATTATTCCGTTCCCGAAACAGGTCCGGTCAGCAAGGAAATGGAACGCATGCTGGTTCACGGATATTATGCCTGTGTCAGCTATACCGATGCCATGATCGGCAAGGTGATCAATGAGCTTTCGGCACTGGAGCTTGACAATAATACAGTGGTGGTATTATTCGGGGATCATGGCTGGAACCTGGGCGAGCATGGCTTATGGTGCAAACATTGCAACTACGATAATGCTATGCGTGTCCCCCTGATCATTAAAGTACCGGGGAAAACCGCTGGAGAAAATACAAGTTCCCTCGCCGAACTGCTGGATATTTATCCGACACTCTGTGATCTGGCCGGACTGGACCTGCCGGCTCATCTGCAGGGAAGGAGCCTCCTGTCCATAGTATCAGATCCCGGTTTGAGTGTCAAGGAATATGTTTTCAGCCGGTTCATTCAGGGTGAATCGGTCCTTACCGGCCAGTATGCCTATACTGAATTCCTGAACCGGTCGAAGGACAGTACGGTCAGCAACATGCTTTATGACCATTCCACAGACAGGGAAGAAAACAGGAATATCTCCTCTGATCCGGAGTACCGGGAACTGATAAGGGCACTGTCGGAAGAACTCAGATCCGTTGAAATGGTAAGCAGTGGAACAGCTATGAGTAAAAAATGACTGCATAAACTGTAATTTAACGGACAAAAAATATTTTCACTATTTTTAAGTATGATTTTAAGTGTAAAATAATTTAACCCAGGTATTGATCCATACTATATCATATCACATACTGTCAGGATTCATGTTCTCCTGGAAAGAGGTCCTGATGGTACTTCTTCTGCTTTCCCTCCCCGCCCTCATCATTCTGTACATCATGTACAGGAAGCAGAAGATAAAAAACAGGGAACTGCGCAAATTTGAAAAAACACTCCAGTTCGATGAGCTGGTATTGCTGCAATCACTCATAAACAACATGCCCGACCTGATATATGTAAAAGACAAGAACAGTAAGTTCCTTATTACCAATGACACTCATGCCAGGATGCTGGGACTGGATTCACCATCAAAAATGATAGGTAAAACTGATTTTGACCTTCATCCGCACGAGCAAGCCAATAACTATTTCCAGAGCGAAAAAGAACTGATGAGCAGTAAAAAACCTGTTATATCCAGGGAAGAAGAGGTTATGGACCATAAAGGGAATATAATGTACCTGTCGACCACAAAGTACCCCCTTATTGATAGCAAAGGGGAATGCTATGGCCTGGTTGGGATAGGAAGGGACATTACTAACCGGAAAAAAGCAGAAATTCAACTGGTGGAACGTGCCGAGGAGCTGCAACATCTAAACAGCTTGCTTGAGAAAAAGCAGGAGGAGATCCTTCAGCAAACAGAAGAACTGCAGGCTCAGGCAGAGATCATGAATGCCACTAACCTTGAGCTCGAAAGAGTATCCCATGTTGCCAGGGAAACTGATAATGTGGTCCTGGTCCTCGATGCAGACGGAAAAATTGAATGGGCCAATGAAAGTTTCAACAAGATCTACGGCTTATCTATTGAGAAGTATATTAGTAAGCATGGTCCCAGTCTGCTGGAATCCAGTTTTAACAAAAACATTAAGGAAATATACAATAGGTGCAGGGAAACCGGCGAGTCGGTTCAATACGAAACAGAAACAACCGATAAGAACGGAGTTGCAAGGTGGGTCCAGACAACCCTCACCCCGGTGTTGAATGATGAAAGAGAGATCGTCAGGTTTATTACCATTGATTCGGATATTACGGCCATGAAGAATGCACAGATAATGATCAATAAGCAGAAAGAAGAGATTGAAGCACAGCGTGATGAGCTCCAGAAGCTTAACAATACAAAGGATAAATTCTTATCCATCATTGCTCATGACCTGAAGAATCCCTTCCATTCCATCCTGGGATTCTCCGAGCTGCTGGCTAAAAATACCGGTATTGAAGAAGAAAAGAAGGCGACTTACATACAACTGATCAATGAATCGGCTTTGTTCGCCCATGGTCTGCTTGAGAACCTGCTTCACTGGTCGAAATCCCAGACCGACCGTATTAAATATACTCCTGCCTCATTTGATATTTATGATCTTTTAACTGAAGTTCAGCACATTACTACAGCCTCCATTGAGAAAAAGAACTTATCATACTCTTCAGATGTTCAAAAGGGCACAATTGTTTTTTCTGACAGGAATATGCTTAACACCATATTCAGGAACCTTTTGACCAATGCCATTAAGTTTACTCCTGAAGGAGGGAATATCAGTATTACCCTGGAGGATATGGGAGAGAGATACGGAATAAGCATAAGTGACAGTGGTGTCGGTATAAAGAAAGAAGATATTGACAGGATACTGAGTGTTGAGGAATACCATACTACAACCGGGACATCAGGGGAGGCAGGAACCGGTCTGGGCCTTATTATTGTATCAGATTTTGTTAAACGGCACGGCGGAACGCTGAACATTGACAGTACACCAGGAAAAGGCAGCACATTTTCATTTACCCTTCCAAAGAACAAATCCTGAATCCCGCGAGCATAGTGACTTCGCCAAGTTCACAAGCTCGATCTCCATTGCTTGCAGCAGGGGCCTTCAATCATCAACCCGGGGTTAATCTAAAAACCAAATAAATGGGGGATCCAGAGACTTAATTCCGGTATGAAAGTGACCAGCAACAGGATGGCAATCATGGCAATATAAAGGGGAATAAGTGGCCTTATAACACTCCCTATGCCTATATTAGCCACGCTGCATCCGACAAAAAGGAGTGTCCCTACTGGAGGAGTACACAAGCCTATGCTCAGGTTAAGCACCATGATGATCCCAAAATGTATGGGGTCCAGTCCCAGATCACTTACAATAGGAAGGAATATCGGGGTAAAGATCAGTACGGCCGGGGTCATATCCATGAAAATACCAACAAACAAAAGGATAAGGTTGATGATGATCATGATGGCGAACTTATTATCACTAAGCGCCAGCAGTCCGCTGCTTACCTCCTGCGGAATGTTCTCGTAGGACATGATCCATGACAGACCCATGGAGGTGGCTACCAGCAAAAGGACTATGGCGGTAGTACGTACTGTCCTCAGCAAAATATCCGGCAGATCCTTCAATTTGATTTCCCTGTAAATAAAAGCCAGGATGAGTGTATAAACCACTGCAACAGCAGATGCTTCCGTTGCAGTAAAGATGCCGGCAATGATACCCCCGATGACGATGATCAGAAGCAGAAGGCTCGGAATAGCGTCGAGAAACCGGATCACACTCCCCTTAAAACCTATTCTTTCCCCAACAGGATAATTTTTTCTGAAAGCATAGGCTGCCGCCACACCTGTAAGGGCAAGCCCGGTCAGGATGCCCGGTATATAACCGGCAATAAAAAGAGCCGCTATGGAAACTCCACCGCTTGCCAGTGAATAGACAATAAGAATATTGCTTGGGGGAATGGACAAACCTGTAGTGGCCGATGTTATATTAACAGCTGCACTGAAAGATTTGTCATAACCTTCCTCCACCATCTTGGGTGTCATAAAACTGCCAATGGCCGATGCAGCGGCCGCTGCAGAACCGGAAATGGCACCAAATAACATATTGGCCATTATATTGACGAATGCCAGACCGCCTGGAAGGCGACCGACAAGCACCTTGGCAAATTCAATCAGCCTGATAGCAATACCGCCCCGGTTCATGATCTGTCCGGCGAGGATAAAGAAAGGTATTGCAAGCAGGGCAAAACTGTCAAGTGCCGTTGCCATCCTCTGTGCAAGGGTAGTAAAAGCAGGGACAGGCAGTATGCTTACAATCATGGTGAGAATTCCTGAAATACCAATACTGTATGCAATGGGGACCCCGATTGCAATAAGAATGACAAAACTGATAACCAGCACCAATATTCCTGAGAGTTCCATTCTTTCTGTTTACTGAGCCAGATCAGGCATTTTATTAAATATTATATCATGCAGCGCATAAAAAAGTATAAAGAATCCGCTTAAGGGCAGGACCAGGTAGACGTAACCAACAGGGATCTCAAGCGCGGAAGAGACCTGGTTGAGTTTATAGGAGATATAGACCAGCCGTATGCCTCCGAGTATCAGGACAATCAGGGCAAAGGCCCCTATCAGGCTATTGATAACCAGGTACAGATATTTTCTCCTGCTCAGATCGAGTTTGCGTGGCAGAAGATCAATGGCCAGATGGTCTTTCTGTCCTGTAGCATAGGCGGCACCGAACAATCCAACCCAGATCAGCAGGAATCCAGCCAGCTCATCGGTCCAGGAACTCGGTTCCTTCATAATATAACGGGAAATAACCTGCCAGATAACATCCAGTACGAGAATGGCCATGACAATGATCACAAAACGGGACAGTATCAGATCTGCGGTCTTTCGTATCATAAGTGTGAGTTTGATATAGAGTCAGTTTGTTCCTCTGCCCTGATCCTGGTAATCAGGTCCATCAATTCGGGGATGGCTTCATATTCCTTGTATAGAGAGGCCACAGTGGCCGCAAATGGTTCTTTTGGAGGATATAATATTTGTACGCCAGCAGCTGCAACCGCTTCGAGGGATTCCTTTTCAGATTCGGCCCATAGCTTGCGCTGGAGGACCGCCGATTCACGTGCAGCTTCCTGCAGCCAGCGCTGTTCCTCCTCACTCAACTGATCCCATATAATAGTACTGATAAGCAATACATCAGGTACTGAAGTATGTTCATTGATCGAATAATATTTGCAGACCTCGTAGTGGTGGGAAGTATAAAAGCTGGGAGGGTTATTCTCGGCTCCGTCCACCACTCCGCCCTGCAGTGCCGTATACAATTCTCCCCATGAGATAGGGGTGGGTGAACCTCCCATGGCACGGATCATATCTACGGCTGTGGGACTTTTCATTACCCTTATTTTCAGTCCGGCCAGGTCCTCCGGTTTCATGATCGGACGTTCCTTGGTATAAAAACTCCGGCTACCGGCATCATAGAAAGTCAGTCCCCTGAGCCAGTAATCAGTCCCGGAGGCAAGCAATTCATCCCCTATCTCACCATCCAGCACCCTGTATGAATGCTCCTTACTGGTAAAAATATACGGAAGGCTGAGGACCTTGTATTTGGGAGCGAATCCTTCCATCACCGCGGCTGATACCTTGGTCATGGCAAGACTGCCGATCTGAAGCAGTTCCACACACTGACGTTCAGAACCAAGTTGCTGGCTGGGATATATCTGTATGGTTAGCCTTCCTCCTGATTTCTGTTCCAGCCGTTCGGCCATATATGCCATGCCCTTATGAACGGGATGGGATACATCCAGGCCATGGGCCAGCTTAAGGACCTTTTCTTTATTTGAACTTCCACAGGCAAAAAGAAAGAGTGCCAGGATTAACATTAATCTGCATGAAACCGGTGAGCTTGGCAATTTGAAAATCATGGTGTCGTCTACGGATCTGAGCAACTAAGATAATATTAATTTATTTTCCAGGGATGTCTGTTCATACCAGAATCATTTAATAATGTCTTCGGGCTTCCCTAATACCGGACCCCGGTTGGATTATGGAAGCTGATCTATCAATTCTCCCTTCAGTAACAGATCTTCTCTATCAGGACTGTTGCTGCTGCGGGTACTGAGTGACATGCTGTTGTTCTCAAACCGGCAGGTGAAGGTTTGTGTATGCGGACTTTCAATATACCTGAGTGTCAGGACCAGCTCCTGATCACTGTTCCAGCGGTAGCATCCTGCCACCTTATATGGTGACAGGCGGGTGATATCATCCGTGGAACCCGAGAGCAGTCCGGGACCTGGTTTGGCGGTTTCAGCCCTTAGCCATTCACCTGATCCGAAAGCAAACACAAAACTGCCTGTATCTGTTGTTATTGACAGGCGGCATTTTTCCTCTTCAAAGCTCAGGCTGAGGCTTACAATATGATTGGAATTTGAATCCATCTTAAACCCTTTATCCGAGATATGGCTTGCCAGGGGGGGATTATCTGTAGCTTTTTCGGCTGGCAGTGAAAGGAAAGATAATGCCTGAGTAAGCTTTTGTGCAGTGGCTTCATTTTCGGGCAGGACATCCGTTTTTATGGCTGGCAGCAGGTATGTCCAGACCAGGTTGAGTTCCTCCTGCATGTCTCCAGTTTCGGCAGTAAGAACAATTACGGCATCCTGTTCAGGCAGGATAATAATGAATTGACCATATGCACCATCAGCCCTGTATGAATTGTGTCTGCTTCTCCAGAACTGGTAGCAATACCCCTGCAGCCAGTCGCTCATGTCCTTTTCAGACCGGGTAAGATCAGGAGCCTGTTCTATTTTAAGTGTAGTTGCTTCTTCAATCCATTCAGCAGGCAAGACCTGCTGACCCTTCCAGCTTCCTTTCTGCAGGTATAACTGCCCGAACTTAGCCATGTCCTCTGTTCTGATCCTCAGTCCCCATCCACCGGTATTGATATCCCTAGGATCGGTTTCCCAGTCTGCATCCTGTATGCCAAGCGGCTCGAACAATCTTGGTGTGAGATATTCTAAAATTTGCTCTCCGCTCACTTCCTGCACAATTGCCGAAAGTACGTAGCTGCCAAGGGTGTTATAAAGAAAAAAACTGCCGGGTTCATGTACGATGGGCCAGGCCAGGAACGCTCTGACCCAGTTGGTATCCATGCTGATTGCCTTAAAGGTAGGGTCGGTATCATGTCCTGCTGACATGCTCAACAGATCACTAATTGTAAGCTCTGACAAGTAAGAACTGAGGGTATCCGGCAGGTCCCCGGGGAAGAATGAAATCACCCTGTCTGTAACTGAAATCAGATCTTCGTTTACAGCAAATCCAACCGCAGTGGAAGTAAAACTCTTGCTGGTGGAATACATAGTGTGCTTCAGTTCAGGTGCGTATGGATCCCACCATCCTTCTGCAATTACTTTTCCATGACGAAGGAACATGAAACTGTGTATCTCATGCTCGCTCTTTGATACGGCATCAAGGAAATCCAATATGTCTTCAGAGGAGACACCCTCAGCCTCGGGAACACTTCGGGGGAGTTTACTGTTCACCTGCTTGTCTGAACAGGCATTCAGTGTAAAAACCAGGATTAGTAGCGGAAGCAGGAATATTCGAGTAAGCATAGCAGAATTTTTTAGTGATTTATTACTGACAGATAAAAATAAGGTTTTTCATAAAGCCTTTTACAGCAGGTTCTGAACTATTTGTCAGCTGCCATTTATTTTATATATTTAGCAGAATCATAACAACAAGCTATTGCTAAATATATCAAACTGAAAATCAATGTATTTACTCGGATATGACCTTGGTAGTTCTTCGGTAAAAGCCAGTATTATCAACGCTGATTCCGGGCGCATATCTGCTTCAG
>CAZILN010000382.1:0-3568 GCA_964540005.1 uncultured Bacteroidaceae bacterium
CTGTTTCATCCAATTCTGATGCAATTCGCGGCCAGGCAGAATAATTCTAGCTATACTGAATTCATGACCGATTAAAGGGTGCTCGTGGAATCGAACATCAAATGTCTTGAAAAATTTGATCTTGACTCAGTCGGCCTGATCTCTGACCCCTACCGCGAGACTTCAGCCTTCGGCGGCAAGGTGGAATTTTTTGGTGACAATAATCCGTATTGTCCGCCCATCATTAATTCATACCAGGACCTTGACCGGCTTAAGAATCCCAACCTCCTGATGTCGGACCGTACAGCCGACAGGCTTAAAGCTGCAGAATATTATGTTAAACTGCTGGGCGACAACATTCCCATAATAGGATGGATAGAGGGCCCCCTGGCAGAAGCAGCCGATCTGGCAGGCGTTAATAATATCCTGATGAAAATCCTGATGGAAGAAGATTTTGTCAGGAAACTCATGGATATCTGCATAATTACGGCCAAGGATTTTGCCAGGAGCCAGATCGAAGCCGGCTGCAAGCTAATTGGTTTAGGAGACGCCCTCTGCTCACAGATAGATGCAGCAGCTTATGAATCGCTTGTATTTCCATTGCACAGAGAACTGGTTGATTTTATTCATTCCCAGGACGCTTTTGTGAAATTGCATATTTGTGGAGATATTACACATTTGCTGGAACAGCTGGGAGAAACCGGTATTGATATTCTTGACCTTGACTGGATGGTGGGTTTTGATGCGGCAAGGCAGGCTGCCGGAGATGAGATCATTCTTTGCGGGAACCTGGATCCTGTTAATTGCATTCAGAACCTGTCAGAAAGTGAACTAACCGCTGCAGGCAGTGAACTTATAAGTTCCCAGAAGGACAAGCCATTCATATTTTCCGGTGGTTGTGAAATAACTCCTGATACACCTAAGGAGAATATGATGATACTCCGAAAAATAAGTAAATTAGCAAGCATAATCTAAAATTATTTATCATGTCTGATATCCTCTCCAAACTGAGCTATTGTATTGAATTCGGGAAAATTAATAAGGAATCCCCCTACCCTCCTGATCTGAAGGGACAGGACGGTGCTGATGAATATGCCCGCCAGGCAGTTGATCAGGGCATCCCTGCCGACGAAATCCTGGAACAGGGACTGGTAACCGGGATGGCAAAAGTAGGGGTAAAATTCCGTGAGAACAAGATATTTGTGCCACAGGTACTGATGTCGGCAAAAGCCATGAGTACTGCCATGGTACACCTGAAACCTTTTTTTACTTCCGGAGAAGTTGCCAGGAAGGGGAAGCTCATTATCGGGACAGTCGCCGGCGATCTTCATGATATTGGAAAGAATCTCGTCAGTATGATGGTTGAAGGATCGGGCTGGGAGGTAATTGATCTTGGTGTGGATGTACAGTCCGCAAAATTCCTGGAAGCTATCGAAAACAATCCGGATTCGGTAGTTGGACTATCTGCCATGCTGACAACAACTATGGTCAATATGAACAGCATTGTTAAAAACATTCGCGAGAAACATCCTGCTCAAAAGATCATTATAGGAGGAGCTCCGCTGAATGATGATTTCAGGCAGGAAATAGGGGCTGATCACTATTCTCCTGATCCTCAGGGAGCCATAGAATATATAAATAATCTAGTTTAAACTAATGTTTTAAGTATATGCCAGATCTTTTAAAAGCAATTGCTTCAGGACAGGTACTCGTATCGGACGGAGCATGGGGAACCTTTCTTCATGAAAAAGGGCTGCTGCCGGGTGAATGCCCTGAATACTGGAACATAAGCAGGCCGGATGATGTATTTGGTATTGCAGCCGCGTATGTAGCTGCAGGTTCTGATATGATTGAAACAAATTCTTTTGGCGGGAGCCGGTTCAAGCTGCGGAATTACGGACTGGAGGATAAGACGGTGGATATAAACACTGCCGCAGCGAGTATCTCCCGAAAAGCTGCAGGAGACGATAAGTTTGTACTTGGCTCTGTAGGTCCCACAGGAAAAATTCTGATGATGGGCGATGTCACAGAAGAAGAATTGTACGATGCTTTCAGGGAGCAGGCAATGGCACTGGAACAGGGGGGCGCAGACAGCATTATTATTGAGACAATGTCTGACCTGGATGAGGCCCGTATTGCTGTCAGAGCCGCTAAGGAAAATACATCCTGCAGCATTATCTGTACGATGAGTTTTGAGAAAACTGCTTTTGACAATTTTAAAACCATGATGGGCGTTGCCCCTGCTGATCTTCCTTCTGTTCTGATAGAAGCAGGTGCTGATGTACTCGGGTCAAATTGCGGAAACGGAACAAAAGATATGATCGCCATTTTAAAGGAGTTCAGGGAAGTTCTGCCTGAATTTCCGATCATGATACAGGGTAACGCCGGGATGCCCAAATACCTTCAGGGGAAAACAGTATTTGATGAATCCCCGCAGGAGACCGCTTCATTCATACCTTCACTCATTCAGAACAATGTAAACATTGTTGGTGGCTGCTGCGGCACCACTCCGGAACACATCAGGCATATCTGCAAACAGGTTCGCCAGTAAACGGTCCGGATAAGACAGCCGGTAATCTTTTAATTAATGATGAATGTGACAGAGATCTCATATGATTTTATGGAATTAGCTTTGTCCCCTGACATGATAGAAAGTGTCATGGGATATAAAGACGAGGCTGCACCGGAGCCCATACCGGGAATCATCCGGGAGGTGATCGGGGAAGCAGCAGAGTTCAGTGACATCCGGGGTGGTTATTGCCTTTTAACCGATCTGCTGATCAAGCCGGACCGCCTGGCAATCATGCTTCAGAACAGGGAATTTCTAACAGGTAAATTAATAACAACAAATTTAAAGAAAGCTGAAGAGGCCTTCCTATATGTGTTTACTTCAGGAGAGCAATACCAGTTCCGTTCCAGACAACAGTTACAAAACGGGGACCAGATCAAAGCTTATATTACAGATGTAGTCGGTTCTCTGGTGGTGGAGCTTGCTGTGGATAAAATGCAGGATGAACTGGAAGCAGAGCAGAGAAATTCCGGACTCAATATTACCAACCGTTACGGTCCGGGATACTGTGGATGGCCGGTCACCGACCAGGAAAAACTCTTCTCCTTTTTTCCCGCAGGATTTGCCGGTATCAGCCTCTCTGAAAGCTCCCTGATGAATCCCATTAAATCGGTCAGCGGTATTATAGGGATTGGCAGGGAGGTAAGAAAAACTGCATACCACTGCAGTATATGTGATGATAAAAACTGCATCTACCGCAACCTGCTGGTCAGATCCTGAAACCACGAGGTGCATATGTTTACACTAATTCGATTCATTTAAATGCAGGAATATGTAGATAATTTTTCAAAAATATCATTTTAATTATACCGCATATCTTCTTGTTAACCAAATTTTTACGAATTTATCACTATAATTATAGTTCTATTAACTATTAATATAGTTGATAAAACGAAATATATAGTTTATATTTGCGTTATACAAACAGCCATTATGCAAGGAATGAAAGAACTGACAAAAGCAGAAGAACAGGTCATGCAGATCCTCTGGGATATTGAAAAAGGATTTGTTAAAGACCTG